>URJN01000087.1 GCA_900548125.1 uncultured Eubacteriales bacterium | reverse complement strand
GAGAAAATTATGACGGAGTTTTCAGATTTGAATCTATGCCCTATTAACAACCATCAGGGAATTATCGTGGATGGTGAAGGCTCGAAGATTATTTGCAAAGACTGATTTGAAAGCTCCGACTTTCGAACGAATGAAATTCCTTTGGAAACGACGCACTTTGATGTTTTCTGCTTGGCAATACTGTGTGTTCGGCAGAGCGCATGCCCTTGCGGTGCTTATGCGTCTGTCTATTGCGGACGGCAGGGGTTAAAGACGCAAAAATATCAGGAGTTTCGTATGCTGAAACGAATCCATGACCTGATAAACAGCGTCATCGGAGATTCCGCCGCTGGGATGACAAAAGCAATTGGTGTCACTGTCGCAAACGAAGGGCGGGAAGAATGATGAAGCTGCTCGCTTATTCTATAAACAATCGGAGGAAAGACGATGCAGCGGATTGACGATTTGCAGCGCAGCGGATTGCGCATCATTCAGGATGAAAAGGGCTTTCGCTTCGGTACGGACGCCGTGCTGCTCGCGGATTTTGCGGCAATCAAGCCCGGAGAACGGGTCTGCGATATGGGAACGGGTACAGGCGTTCTGCCGCTGCTGCTCAGCGCACGCGCAGAGGGAACGACGTTTGATGCGTTTGAGATTCAGCCGGATGTGGCGGATATGGCGAGTCGAAGCGTGGCGCTCAACGGCTTGCAGGAGCGCATCCGTGTACATTGTGCGGATTGCCGTGACGCGGCGAGAATCATCGGGCATGAATGTGTGCAGCTTGTCGTGACCAATCCGCCGTATACCAGGGCGGGGGCGGGGCTGGTCAGTCCGGAAGCAGTGCGCGCCGTATCCCGAAGCGATTCGGATTGTACGCTGGAGGCGTGGATAGCCGCCTGCGCACGGGTTTTGCAATACGGCGGGCGGCTCTGCGTGGTCTTTCCGGCACCGCGGATGCTGGAGCTTTGTGATGCGATGCGCGCCGCGCAGGTCGAGCCGAAAAAGGTGCGGCTGATTGTGTCCCGACCGGAAGCACAGCCGAAGCTGGTGCTGGTCGAGGGAAAAAAGAGGGGAAAGCCGGGGCTTCATTTCCTGCCGATGCTGATTACGCATGACGAAAATGGTGGGTTTACGGACGAAATGCGCCGAATATACGGAGAAACTACAACCTGAACGCCCTGTGATTCCTTCTGGCGCAGAGCATCGCCAGCACAAAGGAAGCGATACCGGAAATCAGCGCGGAGTACGAACCAAACATCAGGTAAAAGACCGTGAGCAGGAAGGCGCAGAGCAGATAGCGTTTCTGCTTTGCGGGGGACAGCGCAAGAGCCTGAATACGCTGTCGGGTAAAGGGTGAACGCTGACGTCGGGCGCGTCGGGCGATTTCTTCGTCTGTTGCGGGATGACGCTGACCAAAGAGCAGGGCAAGCTGTCTGCCGGAAATCAGTCGGACAGGCGGTTCGAGCCATTCGCCCGCGCGCAGGGCGGCGGGCGAAAAACCGCCTGTGCTGGCAAGAATACACAGCTCGGCGTCGGCAGAAATCTTGGCTCGATGAGCGGAAAGCACATCTCCTTCGCTCGCGTTTGAGCCGGAGAGACATTGCGCACAGCGTACCAGATAGGTTTTGCCGTCGTAGAGCAGCTTGGCGCTGCCGAGCGGCTTTGCGCCGAGCGATTCGCAGAGCAGCGTGCAGATGCTCTGCGCCGCCTGCTCGGAAGGCAGAACGAGAAGCTCTTCAAGCGCAATCGCGCCGCCGATGCGCACGCGCAGAGCGTGATCCCGCGTGGTGAGCGTGCGCCGTTCCAGCAGGAGAATGAAGAGCAGAACGAGCAGAAACAGTGCGCTGCCCGCAATCAGGCTGCTGACGCCGCTGTGCCAGAGATAAAAGAAGTAAAAGACGCACAGCATAAAGAGAAGCAGACGCAGAGCCAGTCTGTCCAGCGCGGTCGCAATGTGGTTTTTGCTGTCAAAAGGCGATGTCATGCAGAAAACCTCCGGATAAAGGAGAAGGATGGTCTTAGATTTCGCGCTTTTTTAAAATTGTATGCGGCTTCCTCTTTTCGGAGCGGCGGAAATTTGATATAATGATGTATCATGTGCTGTTTTGCGTGATGAAGGAGGAAAGAACGATGCCGAGAATCGGTCTGATGGGCGGCAGTTTTAATCCTGTTCACTGTGGGCATGTGTATTTGGCAAGAGCGGCGATTGAAAGCGGAGCTGTGGACAGCGTGCTTTTTCTGCCGACGGGCAACCCGCCGCATAAGCATGACGGGCTTGCTGATAAATACGACCGTCTGCGCATGGTCGAGCTTGCTATTGAAAACGAGCAGGGCATGTCGGTTTCCAGAGAGGAAATCGACCGCGGCGGCGTAATCTATACGGTCGATACACTGGCGAATCTGCATGCAAAGATGCCGGATTGCGAGCTGATTTACCTCATTGGGGCGGATACGCTTCGCGCCTTGGGAACGTGGCGTCAGGTTGACAAGGTGATTGAACGCTGTCGGTTTCTTGTGATGATGCGCGAAGGAGAGACGCCGGAGGATGTCGTTTCTCTGGCAGGTCTTTGGACGGAGCGCGGCGCGGATATCGCTTTTTTGAATGCGAGAAAAATGGATGTTTCTTCTACGCTCATTCGTGAGCGGGTCAGGGCAGGACAAAGCCTTGCGGGGCTGGTGCCGCAAGCCGTTGAAGACTATATCCATGAACATAATCTTTATCTGGAAGCGGATGGAGCTGAATGGATGAAACGCGAAAAAATGATATATAAGCTGAAAAAAGCACTCGATGAGCAGCGTTATATGCACACCCTCGGCGTGGAAGCGACCGCGCGGGAGATGGCGCGCCGTTTCGGAGAGGACGAGGAAAAGGCGGCACTTGCCGGACTCCTGCACGACTGCGCAAAATGCCTGCCGCTTTCCCAAATGGTGAAAGCAGCCAAGGGCGAGAAGCTCGATTCGATGATGAAGGAATCTAAGGCGTTGATGCACTCGGTGGCAGGCATGCACCTTGCGGAAGCTGTATACGGCGTAACGGATCCCCAGGTGCTGAGCGCGATTCGCTGGCATACGACGGGGCACGCGAACATGACGAAGCTCGAAAAGATTATCTATTTGGCGGATATGATCGAGCCGAACCGCAAGCCGTATCCCGGTCTTGACGAGTTGAGAAAGCTGTGCATGACCGATTTGGATGAGGCGATGCATACGGCACTGCGCATGACGCTTGAGCATGTGCGCGAGCAGGAAAAGCCGCTTCACCCCGATACGCTTGCCGCGCTGCTTGAATATGAGCCGGAATTGGCAAAGACAGAATGCTGACAGGCTGGAGCTAAAGCAACAGCTTGAACATAGAGGAGGAAACAAAAAACATGGATCAGAGAGAAATTGCGCTGGCCGCGGCTAAGGCATTGGATGACAAGCGCGGTAAGGATATCGTGGTACTCAAGGTGGACGAGATGACCGTAATCACGGATTACATGGTCATTGCCGCAGGTCGCTCCGTTCCGCAGGTCAAGGCACTTGCCGAGCAGGTTGAGGAAGAGCTGGCGAAGCACGATGTGTTTGCCCGCCGCCGCGAGGGACTCAGCGAGGGACGTTGGTGCGTGCTGGATTACGGCGACGTGATGGTGCATATTTTCCACGAGCAGGATCGTGAATACTATCAGCTGGAACGCCTTTGGAGCAACGGCACCAACGAAATTGAACTGGCGTTTGACGCGGACGGAAAGAGCGAGGAATAAACGATGCCCAAGAAAAAGGACAGCCTGATTATCGGTGCGGTTTTGCTGATCGCGGTGGTTTTGTTTATCGTGTCGCGGGTCATGCCAAAGACGGATTTGAATCAAAAGACGGCGGATGTGACCCTTGCACCGGATGCGGTGGAATATCTCGACGCGACGCCGGAAGCATCTGCCGAACCGACCGACAGTCCGAAAGCAACGCCGGAACCGACCGCTGTTCCGGAAGAAACAGCACCGGCTGAGGTGACGGCTATGCCGACCGCGGAAGCGTCTGCGCCGGTTGAGCCGACGGCAGCACCGCAGTCCGCAAATATGATGGGTCCCATGCCTGTGCCGCAGACGGAAGAAGTCAAAGGTCATGTCATCATTACGGTCGGCGGACGTCAATACGGCGACCCCATCCCGATGGACAGAGATAAAATCATCACCATCCGTCAGGAAAACGGCGAAATCAACAAAATCCGCATCACGCCGGACTCCGTAGACATGGAGTATTCGACCTGCGAAAATCAGGACTGCATCGGTGAGGGAACGATTACGCTGGACAACTACAACGAGCGTATTCTGGGTACATGGATCATCTGCCTGCCCAATCAGGTGACGATTGAAATGGTTCCTGCCGACAAATAAGCAGAAAAGAGGGAGATACATGCGTAACAAGAGCGCGCAGCGGGTCGCGGTTTCGGGGCTTTTGACCAGCCTGATGCTGGTGCTTGGCTTGATTGAGCGTCAATTTCCGCTGACTGCTGCTATTCCGGGCATCAAGCTCGGCTTGGCAAACTCTGTTCTGCTTTATGCGCTGTATATGCTTGGAATCAAGCAGTCCATCGTGCTGATGCTGCTCAAGGCTCTGATGAGCTGGGTTATTTATACCAATATGAGCGCGATGCTCTATTCACTTGCCGGCGGCGTGCTGTCGCTGCTGGCGATGATTCTGCTGAGCCGCATCAAGGGGGTCAGCATCATCGGCGTGAGCGCGCTGGGAGCGGTGTTCTTCAATGTGGGTCAGATTCTGATGGCGGTCATCATGCTGAATACCCCGCAGCTGATGGTGACCTATTTGCCGATTCTGATGGTTTCGGGCGTTGTAACGGGCGTCCTGACCGGCGTTGTTGCGCAGATGGTCATGAAGCATTTGAAGGTGCTGGGAAAGAAATAAGGGGAGAGGGCTTTGCTTCCCATTTCTGACAGGGAGCGTGGCTCCCTGCGTGCTTTCTTTTCCTTACAGCTTTACAGAAAAAAGCAGCTTACGGATTCTGCGTGTCAGAATTCCGTAAGCTGCTTTGTATGTGATTGCCTAAGAGCCGACCGCGAGAGCGGATTCTGATTACGCTTTCGCGATAAATGCCAGTCCGAATGCGCCCGGACCGACATGTGTGCCGATGGTCGAGCCGATGGCAACCGCCTTTTCCGCATCGCAGGAAATTCCTGCCTGCGACGCCTGACGAAGAAACGCCAAGCAGTTTTCCGTGATACAGGTGTAAAGCGGCAGGACCGGATAGCCTTCGTCGATGCCGGATTCCTGAGTCATGCGGATTAAAGTGTCGCCTGCGCGGTGACGCCCGATGGCTTTGCCTGCCATTTCGACCAGTCCCTCGCGGCTGACGGTGACAATGGGTTTGAGCTTGACGAGCATGCCTACGCCTGCCGCCGCCTTGGGGATGCGCCCGCCGCGCGCCAGATATTCAAGGGTATCCAGACAGGCAAAAATGCGAACGCGCGGAATAAGCGCGGTCAATTCAGCGGCAATGGTCTGCGCGTCCTTGCCTTCGTCGCGGAGCCTGCATGCCTGAAGCACGAGCAGGCGTTCGCCCACCGCAGCGGAAAGGGTGTCGATAATCTGAATCGAATCGTCGTCCGCCATATCCCGCGCAATCATCGCGCTTTGCACAGTTCCGGAAAGCGCGGTTGAAATCAAAATGCAGATTACGCTGTCGCCGCAAGCCTTGGCCTCCTCGAATTCGGAGAGAAAAGCATCCGGCGAGGGCTGAGAGGTCTTTGGCGTTTCACCCGCCTGCATACGCTGCCAGAAAGTTTCAGACGTCAAATCGACGCCGTCCCGATAGGTTTCATCGGAAAACGAAATGGTCATCGGGACACAGCGGATATCCAGTCGGCGCAGTTCTTCCTGCGTAAAATCAGCGGCGGAATCGGTGATGATGCGAATCATGATGGACGTTCCTTTCCTATTGCGTTATTCGGATGATTCAAGGATGTTTTCCAGCGCGGCAACGGTCTCGGTGATGCCCTGCGTCAGGGCCTGTGCTTTATCTTCGCCAATCTGCGCGATCAGCTGGCTGACAATCGCTTCAACATGCGCATGCTCGGCAAGGTAAGCGGCTTCGCCCGACTCGGTCAGCGCAATGAAAATCACGCGCTTATCCTCGCTGCTGCGGGTACGGGTGATATAGCCCTTGTTTTCCAGCGTGGTCAGGAGCTTGTTCATCTGGCTCTTGAGCAGACGGGTGTATTGAATGAGCATGGTCGCGGTGCATGGCGCGCCGCTGCTCTTTTTGCGCAGAAGGATGCCCATCACATGCGCTTCGTTATAGGTCAGGTCGGAAACCAGACGCTTATTCCAGAGCGTTGAGGTGAGGGACAGCCATGCGGAAAGCAGACGGTCGCCGGTAGTCGGAGAGAAAGACATGGGGGAAACCTCCTTGAAAGTTCACAAAGTGAACAACGTCGCTTATCATAAACCGTTTGACGACAAAAGTCAAGCGGTTCGAGAGAAAAAGTTTATAAAATGAACAATGTCAAATGAGCAGGCGCGTTTCGTCCGCGTTTGCATAAGGGTCGCCGAAGTGCGAAAGATCGTTGAGCGTCAAAAGTCGGTGCGTGTCATTGATGCTTTCAATCACAGATATGGAGCAGTTGCTGATGTCAAAGCGGGAAAAACGATCGAGCGGCATGTCCATGACGGCGCAGATCAGCGTTTTGATTGCCGCGCCATGGGAAACGAGCGCGATGCGCTGGCAGCCGGCAGCATCTTTTTCGGCATAATGAAGCGCGTGGAGCATGCGGCTTTGAACGGCGGACATGCTTTCCCCATTTGGCGGGGTGACGCTTTCCGGATCGGAAAAGTATGCGGCGGCTGCTTCGGGATAGGTCTCCAGTGACTGCTTGCGGGTCAAGCCCTGAAAAACACCCAGACACACCCCGCGCAGGGCCTCGCAGGGGACAAGGTGCGCATGACAGGCATCGGCAACACATTCCGCTGTCTTTGCCGCACGAATCAGGGGGCTGTGATACACGCGCTCGATGGACAGCGACGCACAACGTAAAGCGAGCGTCTGCGCCTGCGCGATTCCATCGGCGTTGAGCGGGATATCGGTCGTACCCTGACAGCGGCGGGTGGCGTTCCAATCGGTCAAGCCGTGGCGAAGCAGAAAAATGAGCATATCGACCTCCGAAAATGAGAAATATCTGTATATCCGCTTAACAGCGGGCTTTTTTCTGCCCGCGCCTTTTCACAAAGTATAGCAAATATGAACGCTTTCAGCAAGGTTAAATTCAATTCTATTGACAAAGCGGCGAAAAACGGCAATAATAGAGTTAACATAGAACGTCGGGCGAAAGTCCCGCATGAATATGGAGGAACGACAGATGAACGAGCAGTGGGCTGCATATCGGGAATCGGAGGCGTTTGCCGCGCGTGTGGCGACGCTTTATGGCGCAGGAGCGGATGTTCTCGCGCTGCAAAAGTCGCGCTATGGCAAGCTGGTTGAACGCTTTGAGACACGATTCGGCAAGCAGAATGGCGGACTGTACTTCTTCTCCGCGCCGGGCCGCACGGAGATTGGCGGCAACCATACCGACCATAACAATGGCCGCGTGCTGGCGGCGGCGGTCGATTTGGATACCATCGCTTGTGTGAGTAAGACGGATGACAACAAGGTTGTCGTGGATAGCGAGGGCTTTGCGCCGATTACCATCACGCTGGACAGCTTTGAAATCCGTGAGGCGGATTTCGGAACGACGCTGTCCCTGATTCGCGGCACGGCGGCTGTGATGAAGGATATGGGCTACAAGGTCGGCGGCTTCCGCGCGACGGTTTCCAGCTCCGTGCTTCGCGGAAGCGGACTGTCCTCGTCGGCGGCGTTTGAGGTGCTGATTGGCGCAATCATCGACGGGCTGTACAACGGCTTCGTTGTGGACGCCAAGACCCGCGCCGTCATTGCGCAGAAGGTTGAGAATATCTATTTCGGCAAGCCCTGCGGACTGATGGATCAGATGGCGTCCTCCGTCGGCGGCATGGTCACCATTGACTTTAAAGAGGCAGATGCGCAGGTGGAAGCCATCGCATGCGATTTTGCGGCGCACGGCTACGCGCTCTGTGTTGTAAATACCGGCGGCGATCACGGCGACCTGACCGACGATTATGCGGCAATCCGCACGGAGATGGAAGCAGTTGCGGCGCATTTCGGCAAGAAGGTTCTGCGCGAGGTGGCGCAGGAAGATGTTGAGAACCATATCGGGCTAAATCCTTTTTTTCACGTTCGCGAGGCATCAATGGTTTTACTATCTGGAGTAGGTCGTCAATCGTATTGA
>URJN01000086.1 GCA_900548125.1 uncultured Eubacteriales bacterium | reverse complement strand
CGATTTTGTGCAATTTCCTATACGTTAAAAAAAATCTGAAAAAACAGTTGACAACCGCCCCGTCTTCGTGGTATGCTTTATCACGTTAAAGCGATAGCACATTAAAGCAAACCATCCGGACTCTATTCCGGATCTACGAAGAAAGGAGCAACCCCCTATGAAAAAGTTTCTTGCCGCTCTGCTTGCCTCTGTGATGACGCTCTGCTGCGCCGCCGCCCTCGCTGAAGATACCGGTCTTGCCGATGTGCAGGCAAAGGGAACTTTCGTGATGGGCTTTGATGAGGAATATCCGCCGATGGGCTTTGTCGATGAAAAGGGCGATCACGTCGGCTTTGACATCGACTTGGCGAAGGAAGTCACCTCGCGCCTGGGTGTGGAACTTGTCCTCCAGCCGATTGCGTGGGACTCCAAGGAGCTTGAGCTTTCGGGCAAAAACATCGACTGCATCTGGTCCGGTCTGACGATGACCCCCGAACGCATTGAGCAGCTGACCTTCTCCATCCCGTATCTTGCCAACGAGCAGATTCTCGTCGTCCGCACGGACTCCGGCATCACATCCAAGGATGAGCTGGCGGGCAAGGTGCTGGGCACGCAGGCAGGCTCCAGCTCGGTAGACGTGCTGAACGCCAACCCCGACCTCAAGGATTCCGTCGCGGAGGTCGCGCTGTATGATGATTTCGTCGCCGCGCTGATGGATCTCAAGCTGGGCGGCATCGACGTTCTGCTGATCGACTCCGTTGTCGGCAACTACTACATCGCTCAGCAGGATGACCCGACGCTCTTCACCGTTCTGCCGGAGGTCATGGATGCCGAGGAATACGGCATTGCCTTCCGCAAGGGCGAGGATACGCTCGCAGACGCCGTCAGCGAAACGCTCATCGCCATGGCTGAGGACGGCACGCTCGACGCCATCCGCGCCAACTGGTTCGCAAACGACATCACGCTGGTTTCCAAGTACGCCGCGGATTACAAAAAATAAAACAAGGGAAAACGATTGGGCTGCCGCAAGGCGCCCTTTTCGTACGATTCCCCTCTCTTCCTTCAATTCCTGAACCCCGGAGGCTTTCATGAGGTATTTCAACAATTTCGACGCGCTGATGAAGCTGATTCTCTCCATGATGGGCGGTTTTGGCAACACGCTGCTCATCTTCTGTTTCACGCTGATTTTCTCCCTGCCGCTCGGTCTTGCCCTTGCGCTTCTGCGCATGAGCAAAAAGAAGATCATCAGCGCACCGATCTCGCTGTATATCCTCGTGATGCGCGGCACGCCGCTGATGCTCCAGATTTTCGCCATCTATTTCGCCATTCCGACGCTGACCGGCGTGAATCTGGATCGCATGAACGCCACCATACTGTCCTTCTCGCTGAACTATGCGGCATATTTTGCCGAGATCTTCCGCGGCGGCATCCAATCCATTCCGGTCGGGCAGCACGAAGCCAGTCAGGTTCTCGGCTTGACGAAGGCGCAGACGTTCTTCCATATCGTCCTGCCTCAGGTGGCGAAGCGCGTCCTTCTGCCGGTCAGCAACGAGGTCATCACGCTGGTCAAGGATACCTCGCTGGCAAATGTCATCGCCGTTTCCGAATTGTTTCGGGCGGCGAAGAACGAAGCGAGCCGCACGGCGTCGATTGAGCCGCTGTTCGTCGCGGGTTTGTTCTATCTGCTGATGAACGGCGTGGTTTCGCTCATCTTCAACCGTCTTAACCGCCGCATGGCGTATTACAAGGACTGACCTAAAGGAGTCTATCATGCTTCAGGCGATTGACATTCAGAAAAAATTCGGAGACAACGAGGTGCTGAAGGGCGTGACCGTCCGCGTCGCACGCGGCGAAGTCGTCGCCATCATCGGCAGAAGCGGTTCGGGCAAAAGCACGCTCCTGCGCTGCCTGAACCACTTGGAAACCATCGACAGCGGTGAAATCCGCATCGACGGTCAGCCGATGGTCACGACCGGCGCGGACAACACGGCGCATTATCAGAAGGACAAAGACCTGCGCGGTCTATGCCTGAAAATGGGGCTGGTCTTTCAGGATTATAACCTCTTTCCGCATTACACCGTTCTGCGCAACCTCACCGCGCCTCAGCAGCTCGTTCTGCATCGCAGCCGTCAGGAAGCCGAGCAGAAAGCCATGCTCCTGCTGGAAAAGGTCGGTCTGGCGGATAAAGCGAACGCCTACCCCTGCAGTCTCTCCGGCGGACAATGCCAGCGCGTCGCCATCGCCCGCGCACTCGCTATGGATCCGGAAATCCTCTGCTTCGACGAGCCGACCAGCGCGCTGGATCCTCAGCTCACGCAGGAGGTGCTGGGCGTCATCCGTCAGCTTGCCGACGAAAAGCGTACGATGATCGTTGTCACGCATGAAATGAACTTCGCCCGCGACGTCGCGGACCGCGTCATCTATATGGCAGACGGGCGCGTCGTTGAGGACGGACCCGCGCAGCAGGTTCTGGGCGGCAACCGCAGCGAGGCAATCCGCGCATTCGCCGGAGAAAGCAATTATTGAATTTTAAGAGGCTGTCGGGCCGACAAGCCGATGATTCCCCTAAAAACAAGGCGTATGCTGCTTTTTCGGGGACTCGGTTTCGGTCTGACAGCCTGTTTTCATGCGAAGCCGCGCTCCGTGCCCTATGCTTTCCGCTTCGTTTTATATGCCTGTGTTTAGCAGGATTAAACCCGCACAATTTTTATGCTGAACTTTCATATTGACACAGCGGCTTTCATAGCATATAATCATGCTGTTTTTATCGGTTGAACCCTAGAAATACAAAGCATGATTTCAGGGAGGATAACATGCAGGATACCCTTCTTTCTTTACAGCATATTTCCAAGAATTTCGGCGAGGGAGACGTTCTTCGCGATATCTCCCTTGACGTTGCCCGCGGCGAATTCGTCACGCTGCTCGGCGCGTCGGGCTGCGGCAAAACGACAACCCTGCGCATCATTTCCGGTTTGGAAACGCCCGATGAGGGCAGCGTCATTCTGAACGGAAAAGATGTCACCGACCTGCCTCCGGAAAAGCGTCCCGTCAATACGGTTTTCCAGAGCTACGCACTTTTTCCGCATATGAACGTGGCGAAAAACGTGGGCTACGGTCTGCGCGTTCACGGTATGGATAAAAAAGCCGCGGCGGCGCGTGTTGAGGAGATGCTCGAACTGGTTCAGATGAGCGAATACGCCAATCGCATGCCCGCCCAGCTTTCCGGCGGACAGCGTCAGCGCATCGCCATCGCCCGCGCGCTCGCGCCGGAACCGGCTCTGCTGCTGCTGGATGAGCCTCTCGGCGCGCTCGACCTCCAGCTTCGCCGCCAGATGCAGCTGGAACTCAAGCGGCTGCAAAAGAAGCTCGGCATCACCTTCGTCTACATCACTCACGACCAGGAAGAAGCCATCAACATGTCCGACCGCATCGCCGTCATGCGCGGCGGACGCTTTGAGCAGGTCGGCACGCCGGAAGAAATTTACGACGAGCCAAAGACGCATTATGTCGCCCAGTTCATCGGACGCTCGACGCTGCTGAGCGGCAGGGTCGAATCCGTCGGCAGGGACACGGCTGTCATCCGCGGCGCATGCGGCGGCTTTACGGCGGACGCGTCGCGCGCAAAGCTGACCGTCGGGGAGACCTGCGAGCTGTGCGTGCGGACAGAGCGCATGCGTGCCTCCGGCACGCCGGTCGAGGGCTTTGATTTGCCGGCGACGGTTCGCGAAGCGCGTTACGCCGGCGGAAACGTGCTGACCTATCTCACGATGGCGGACGGAAGCGAAGCCGTCGCAACCAGCGACAGCAAGCTGGCAGACGCCCTCCAGCCTGGCAGCACCGCCTATCTGTATTGGAATCCCGCGCAGGCAGCGGTCATCGGAGGTTCGTCCTATGGCGCGTAAAAACGGGCTTAAAGCGCATGAGCAGCGCATCGGCGCGTTGATGATTGCGCCCATGGCGTGCTTCGGCGTGCTGCTGGTCGCCCTGCCGCTGATCTATGTGCTGTGCACCTCGCTGGTCGTGGGCGGCAAGTTTGAATGGGGCATGGCGCTGACGCTCTCCAACTATAAAGCATTGTTCCGCGCGGACTACCTCAAGGTATTTGCCAACAGCTTACAGCTGGCTTTCTTCACAACGCTCATCTCCTTCATCATCGGCTATCCCTTCGGCTACTGCATGGCGCGGGCTTCCAAAAAATGGAAAGCGCTGCTGATGATGCTGGTCATCATTCCGTTCTGGACAAGTGCGCTGGTGCGTATCTACGGCTGGAAAATTCTGCTTCAGGCAAACGGCCCCATCAACGGCGCACTGCGTGCGCTGGGGCTGATTGACAAAAACATCAAGTTCCTCGGCTCCTACGGCTCGGTTCTGCTGGCGATGGTCTACTGCCTGATCTCCTTCATGATTCTGCCGTGTCACAACGCGGTGGATAAGATGGATTTTACGCTGGTGGAAGCGGCGCGCGATTTAGGCTCCCCGCCCTGGCGCGCATTCCTGACGGTGACCCTGCCGCTGACCGCGCCGGGCATTCTGGCGGGCTGCGTGCTGGTCTTCGTGCCGAGCGTCGGTCTGTTCTATTTGTCCGATATCATGGGCGGCGGTCTGGTGCTGATCGGCAACCTCATCCGCGACCAGCTGCTCAAGGTGCGCGACTGGAACGTCGGCTCGGCGATGAGCATGATCCTCATCGCGCTCTCTGCGGGTATCTATCTCCTTTACCGCAAGGTCGGCGGCGACGATTTGGGGGTGATGTGATGGCAGCGGCAAAGCGGCGCAAAAAGCGCAAGATCTTTTCCCCCGTCTACCTGACGCTGATTCTCATCATTCTGTATCTGCCGATTCTGATGGTCGTCATTTACTCGTTCAACTCCGGACGCACCATCGGCAGCTGGCAGGGCTTTACGACCAGCTGGTACAGCCGCCTGTTCTCCAACGCGCTGATGGCTGACGCGCTCAAGAACTCGCTGGTTCTGGCGGTCATATCCAGCCTGCTCGCCGGCGGCATCGGCACGCTGGGCGCCATCGGGCTGTCCCGAAGCCATCTGAAGC
Source organism: uncultured Eubacteriales bacterium (assembly GCA_900548125.1). Lineage (GTDB taxonomy): Bacteria > Bacillota > Clostridia > Christensenellales > Aristaeellaceae > Ventricola. The sequence goes on along the minus strand of URJN01000086.1, from coordinate 3,344 downwards.
TGGGCGGCACCATCGAGTCGCTGGCAACCCTGCCGATGATGATTCCCGAGCTGGTTTTGGGCATGGCGTATCTGTCCGTGTTCACGGCGATCGGCGTCAAGCTGGGCATGGGCGCGCTGATTCTGACGCATACGACATTCTGTATTCCCTATGTGCTGATTAACGTCAAATCCCGTCTGTTCGGCATGGATCCGTCTCTGTCGGAAGCGGCGCGCGATTTGGGTGCCAGCCCGATGCGGGTGCTGAAGGACATCACGCTGCCGCTGGTTTTCCCCGCCGTGCTGTCCGGCATGATGCTCTCCGCCGCCATGAGCCTTGACGACGTGGTCATCTCGTTCTTCGTCACCAGCGCGGAAACGACAACCCTTCCCCTGAAGGTTTACACCGGTCTGCGCTCGGGCGGCACGCCGGAAATCAACGCGCTCTCCACGCTGATGCTCGGCGTCATCTTCATCTGCGTCGCGTTCAGCCAGCTTTTGACCGCACGCAGCAACGCGAAGCTGAACTAAGCCTCAAACGCACTTCCGCGTTTGAATATATTGACTATTCCTTGATAAGGAGGAACAGGACTATGAAGAAGATTCTCTGTGTACTGTTGGCGATGCTTTCCCTGAGCGCGTGTGCGCTGGCGGAAACGACGAACGCGACGGACGAAGCCGTTCTCAACATCTTCACTTGGGAAGGCTACATCGACTACGAAACCGTCATCAAGCCCTTCGAGCAGGAAACGGGCATCAAGGTCAACTACGCGACCTTCTCCAGCAACGAAGAGATGTACGAAAAGCTCTCCGCGGTGGGCGGCGGCGACTACGACATCGTTCTGGCGAGCGACTATATGCTCAACACTACGCGCGAAGCGGGTCTGATGCAGCCGTTCGACACGTCCATCGTCGATAATTACGCCAACCTGAACGAGGGCTTCACCCATCAGTTCTTTGATCCGGACAATCAGTATGTCGTTCCCTATGTCAGCGGCATCCCGCTGATTGTCTACGATCCGTCCGTTGTGGATATTGACATCAAGGGCTTCAACGACCTCTGGGATCCGTCCCTTGAGGACAGCCTGGGTCTGATCGACGACGCGCGCGTCACCCTCGGCATGGTGCTCCTCTCCATGCACCAGAGCATGAACACCACAGATGACGCGGTGCTTGCGGAAGCCGCCGAAAAGCTCGACGCGCTGCGCCCCAACATCCATGTTCTGGAATATGAAAACCTGCATAACTATCTGGTTTCCGGCGATATTTCCGTCGCCTATACCTTCACCCCGTTCGTCGCGCTCGCGCTGGACGCCAATCCGGATTTGAAGGTGGTCTGGCCGGAAGAGGGTCTGGGCTTCGGCATCGACGGCTGCTTCATTCCTGTGAACGCGCCGCACGCCAAGAACGCGAACATCTTCCTGCAGTATATGCTCCGTCCGGAAGTCGCCGCGACCTGCGCCGAGTGGCAGTACTACTGCTGCCCGAACGAAGCTGCCAAGGCGTATCTGTCCGAGGCGTACCTGAACAATCCGGTCTTTAACGGCATCTTTGACCGTCTGGACGATGCGGAATATGTCCGTAACCTGTCCAGCGAAGACGAGCAGAAGTTCCAGGATATCTGGACGAAGTTCAAGCTGAGCATGCAGTAAGCAGGCTCAACCCGCGCCCGCTTCCGCCGCAGGATATGGAGAAATACAGCTCCTAAGGCGGAAAATCCAAGAGCTTTAAGTTCTTGGTGGTCTTGGGGATAAACCCCAAGCTCTTTTCGGCGGGGCGGCGAAAGCTGCCCCGTCTTGAAAAATCCGTCCGGTTTCGGGCGGGTTTTTCAAGACGGATTCACCGCCACATATTCGATTTCATAGGATAAGGATGGGGGATTCATCATGTCAAAGCTCTTCATTTCCGGCGGCACGGTCATCGACCCCGAAACGCTCCGCCGATTCCGCGCAGACGTCCTCTGCGACGGCGAAAAAATCGAAGCCATCTTCCCGGGCGGCTGTGACGCGCCCTGCGGCGTGCAAACGCTCGATGCGGCGGGCTGTTTCGTCTGCCCCGGTTTCATCGACCCGCACGGGCACATCGACGGCTGCAAGCATACCGGCACGCTCTCCCTGCTGCAAGGCATTACGACAAGCGTCGGCGGCAACTGCGGCTTTTCTCCACTCAATACAGCGTCTTTTTTGCGTGCCCAAACCCAGTTTCCCATCCATCAGGCGGAGCTGGTCGGTCTGTGTGCTCTGCGTGAAGCGGCAGGCGTCACGAACCCCTTTGAACCTGCCACACGCGCACAGGCGCAGATGATGGGCGACCTTTGCGACAAAGCACTGTGCGGCGGCGCGGCAGGTGTTTCCCTCGGACCCGGCTACGCGCCCGGCACGACGCTTGAGGAGATGGAAACCCTCTGCTCCTGCGCCCGTGCGCACGGCAGACCCGCCGCCATCGACACGCGCATGTACTCCATGACCGACCTCCATTCCTTACAGGAAGCCATCGAGCTGGCGGAGGTCACCAGATGCCGAATGATTGTTTCGCACTTCGTCTACCAATACGGCGTGGGCGTGGAATACGAAGCTCTGGAAATGCTGGAGCTTGCGCGTGACCGCGGTGTAGATATGCGGCTGGACAGCGGCATGTACAAGGATTGGTGTTCCTATATCGGTTCCGCGCTCTTTGAACCTGTGACCATGCGCGATAACAGCATCGAACTGCGCCACCTGCGCGTCATCACCGGCGAACACATCGGCAAGGTTCCCGATCAGGCACTCTATGAGCATCTGCGCGCCGAGCATCCCAACGACGCCGTAGTCGTCAATACGGGCGACGAGGACGCCATCTATACCATTCAGCGTTATCCGCTGACGATGGTTTCAACGGACACGGGCAGCTATGCGCCGGGCGAGGGGCATCCGCAAATCGCGGGCAGCTTCCCGCGCTATCTGCATAAAATGGTCATCGAGCGGGGCGAACTCAGCTGGGAACAGGCGATTTACCATACCACGCTCCTGCCCGCGGAAACCTTCGGTTTTTCGCATAAGGGACGCATCCGCAGCGACATGGACGCCGACCTTCTTGTCTTCAATCCCGAAACCATTCGGGATTGCGCGGACTTCCCCGGACTGGGATATCCGGACGCCGCGCCGGAGGGCATCCGCTTCGTCATCGTCGGCGGAGAAATCGCCGCCCGCGACGGAAAAGCAACCGATGTCATGGCAGGTAAGCCCATCGAGCAGTTTGATCACATCTGCTCCACGCACGCCAAGCAAGCAAATTGTAAATAAAATCATCGGCAAACAGCGCGAAGCGGAGAAGGGAGTCTGAGGGATGAAATCCCTCAGGCGGGTTTGGGATTGGAGTCACGCGCCC
>URJN01000085.1 GCA_900548125.1 uncultured Eubacteriales bacterium | reverse complement strand
CCCTTTTGCGGGAATGACGCAAACAGCCGCTGCCGGCAGACGGGGCGTTTAAATCAAAGGATGGACAAGCGACGGAGGGAAAAGACATGGGGAAGATTGATTGGAAAACGGAAGGACGTCAGCTCATCGGGGATTATCTGCTGCTGACGCTGGGCGCGCTCATTACCGCGTCCGCGTTTGCTCTGTTCCTGCTGCCCAATGACATCGCGCCGGGCGGTGTAACGGGTATCGCAACGGTTCTGTCGAGCCTGACGGGGCTGAACGTCGGTCTGCTCAGCTTTTTGATTAACCTGCCGTTGTTTGCCGTCGGCTGGCGGCGTGTCGGCTGGCGGTTTGCCGCACGGTCGTTTATTGCGATGATGCTGCTGTCGCTGTTTATTGATGGGCTGCCGGTGCATGACCTCGCGGGGGATATGATGCTGGCGTCGCTTTTCGGCGGCGTCATCATGGGCGTCGGACTGGGCATGGTCGTGCGCTCGGGCGCGACGACCGGCGGCACGGACATGGCGGCGATGATTGTCCACGAGCATTGGAATTTTCTGACCGTTCCGATGGTGCTGTTTGCGATTGACACGGTGGTCGTCATCATCGCAGCGATGGCGTTTGGTCTGCGGGCAGGTCTGTTTGCGCTGGTTTCGCTGTTCACATCGACGAAAGCGATGGATGCGATTATCAAGGGCTTCAACACGGCGATGCAGTTCCTCATTATCAGCACAAAGCAGGAGGAAATCGTCAGCCGCATCCACAGCGAGGTCGAGCGCGGCTGCACGCGGCTTGAGGCGACGGGCACATATGAGGGCAGAAATAACGGTGCGCTGCTGTGCGTCGTTTCGCGCATGGAAGCGGCGAAGCTGAAGAAAATCGTTTCCGAGGTCGATCCGCATGCGTTTGTGACGGTCTGCGACGTGCATGAAGCACTGGGCGAGGGATTCACCTACAAGCATACGGAAAAGTGATTTTTCCGCGCGGAGATTGACCCCGCTTATTTGTGGCTGTGAAATGAAAAAAGCGTTTGCAAACGAATGGCTTTAATGGTATAATCATATCGACAAAGCGTCTGTGTGAGGACGCCTAATAATCAACTCAGGAGGAATGTATCATGAAAAAGATCCTTTCCGCACTGCTCGTTCTGACCGCGCTGCTCGCGCTGGTCGCGTCGTCCGCTCTGGCTGCCGATGTCGCGCTCGTTACCGACGTCGGAACCATCGACGATGAGTCCTTCAACCAGGCTTGCTGGGAGGGCGTTGTCGCCTATACCGAAGCCAACAATCTGAAGTGCCAGTACTATCAGCCTGCGGCTGACAGCACGGATGAGCGCATCAACTCCGTCGATCAGGCTGTTTCTGACGGCGCGAAGGTTATCGTCTGCCCGGGCTATCTGTTCGGCGAAACGATGGCGACTGTTCAGGATATCTATCCGGACGTCAGCTTCATCGCGGTTGACGTGTCTGCGTTCGACCTCGGCACCGACGCGAAGGAAAACCTGTACTGCGCCGTGTTCGGCGAGGAGCAGGCGGGCTATCTGGCTGGTTATGCCGCTGTGAAGGACGGCTACACCAAGCTGGGCTTCCTGGGCGGCATGGCGGTTCCCGCCGTGCAGCGTTATGGCTACGGCTTCGTGCAGGGCGTGAGCGCTGCGGCGGCTGAGATGAATGTTCCGGTCGAGGTGAACTACACCTACGGCGGTCAGTTCTTCGGCGATGCGAACATCACCGCGAAGATGGACGGCTGGTATGCTGCCGGCACCGAGATCGTCTTTGCCTGCGGCGGCGGCATCTACACCTCCGCTGTTGAGGCTGCGCTGAACCACAAGGCGTATGTCATCGGTGTTGACGTTGACCAGCATCCGGTCGGCGAGAGCGCGGTTGCCGAGTATGGCTACAACCCGTTCGTGACCTCTGCCATGAAGGGTCTGAAGGAAGCGACCGAGAGCGCGCTGGGCAAGTTCTTTGACGGCACCTGGGCGGACATCGGCGGCAAGGTTGAAACCTTGAACCTGCAGGCGGGCGACTTCGTGGGTCTGCCGACTGCTGAGGCTTCCTGGGGCTTCAAGACCTTCACCATGGACGAGTACAATCAGCTGATCGAAGACATCCGCTCCGGCAAGCTGGTCGTTTCCGACGAGATCGCGGAGCATCCGGCTGTTGCTGAGAACGTGACCGTCAACTACATCGACTGATTCTCTCAAACTGAAATGAAAACGGCTTCCTGCTTTGCGGCGGGAAGCCGCTTTTGTTTTTGGGCTAAAACCGTTGTGCTGCCACGGATTAAGGGGCAAGCCGGAATGCTAAGGCGTAAAGCTCTGCGGAAGCGCAAAGCGTTTTGTCCGATTTCACAAGTCTATTTCCACTTGGAAAACAAAGCAGGCATGAATGGCTTGAAACCTCAGCGGGAATAAAGTCGGATTCAGCCTGATTTATGCGCATGCCTTACGCATGAACCGCATACAGTTGAAAAGCGGAAAGACCGAGGAGGGATGAGGCGTGGAACTGAAGGTATCCCGAGAAACGCTGCGCTTTGAACGGCTGATTGCGGCGCAGGAGGAACAGATTGGCGTGGAGGGCGAGGCGACGCTTCCGGGGAGCATGCGCGACGCGGTGACGGTGCTGAGCGTACAGGCGCAGGCGCATATGGAGAGCATACAGGCAGGGGAAGGCAAAGCAATCCTGCGCGGGCAGGTCTGTTTTCAGACTCTCTATACGCAGGGCGATTTGACACGCATCCGGACGATGGAGACAACCTGCGATTTTGAGCATACCGTACCGGTCAAGGGGCTGGGGACGGATATGCGCATCGACGCGGACGCCGCCGTTCAGGAAACGGAAGGCTCGGCGGCGAACGGACGGATGACCCTGCGCGCGCTGCTGGGCATTCGGCTCAATGCGTTTGAAACCGCGGAAAAAGAGCTTATCACGGACGCCGAGGTCATCGACAGCCCAACAGAGGGGGAAATCGGCGGTCTGCGCATCAAGAAGCAGCGTGTCGCGCTTTGCCGGCACAGGACGCTGGGCGAGGACAAGACGCTCGTTCGGGAGGAATTCGATCTGCCTGCCAAGCTCGGCGTGGGCGACGTACTTTGCGCATCGGGAGAGGCAACGGTTACGGAATTGACGGGCGGCGCGGGGCGGGTCGGCGTATGCGGACGAATCGAGGTGCGCGTTCTGCATAAGCCGAAGGAAGCAGGCAATCCGCTGGTGACGACGGCGCACGAGATTCCCTTTGAGATAACGCTGAACGCGGACATTCCGGAGGGTATGCAGCCGCTTGCTTCCGCAGAGCTGATCGACGTGATGGCGGATTCTGCCGCGGATGAGAAAAGGAGAACGCTTCGGGTGGAGGCGGAGGTTCGCGTGCGCCTGTTTTTGTGCGAACAGGAAGAAAGAGAGCTTCTGGAAGACCTGTACAGCCTGAGCGGTGATGCGCTTGAGCCGGTGCGTGAAGCGTTGGATGTATACAGCTTTGAAGAAAGCGAGGACGCGAGGGAAAGCGTTCGTCTGCAAATCACGCTGCCCAAGGATGCGCCGCCGGTGGATACGGTGCTGGGCACATTCGCGCAGCCGACCATCACGGGGGTTTCGCCGTCGGGCAGGCGGCTGGACGCGGAGGGCATCATGGCGGTCACCATCATCTATCTGCCTGTCGATTCGGATATTCCGTATTCTGTGCGGATGCGCGAGCCGTTTGCCATGACGTTCCCCATCGAAGCGGGGGAGGGGATGAGCGCACAGGCGCGCATCATCGAAACAACGCCCGCCGCGGCGACGAGCGACAGGGTCGAGGTGCGCTGTGTCGTCGGGCTGCATGCCGTAAAGCAGGGTGTGCGTCATATCGACGGCGTGACGGAGATTCGGAGAAGCCCATCGCCCGCATCGGAACGGGGATTTATACTGGTTTGGCCGGCACGGGGCGAATCGCGCTGGCAGACGGCAAGACGGCTTCGCGTCGCCGAGGAGAACCTGCGCCCTGCGGGAAAGGGCGCACTGCTGGCGTTTAGAAAATAACATAGCCGACGGAGCTGTCAGAGGCGGGCTAAGCCCAAATCGACAGCTTTTCCGCGTTGCGTTGCGAGAGAACAAAAACAGCGCAGAAAGCATTGCGGCATATGAGAAATCAGCAGAGAAAGCCGGAGTATAAAGATGCCTGAATGGGTTCGCTTTGCGAGCCGATCGAATTAAAAAATCGAGGCGAAAATTGAACGAAAACACTACGAAAACGCGGCAAATGCATTGTCAACCTACAAGATATCTGCTATAATGTTACCGAAAAATGTTACATGTGGAAAAGTATGGAACGGCGAAGAAAACATGAGCGTCAAACGGCTGGAAACAATGAGATTCTGTTAAATAACTGTCAATCAAGAGGGAGTGTTCGCTATGAATAAAAGAAATGCTGCGGTGGCTCTGGCGGCGGCAATGCTGGTAATCGCCAGCAAAGCACCGATGAAGATGCAATATGCCGGAGCAGAGGAAGCGGACGACGCTGCTCACGGCGATCACGAGCAGACGGGCGCGCAGGCAGCCGATTCTGTTGCGGTCAGCGAGCCGGTCAGCGTCCAGCCGACGCAGGCTGAAGAACCTCAGCCGGCTGATGAACCTCAGACGATTGTTGAGAACACGCAGCCGATCGAGCAAAGCGAACCTGCGGCGACGGAAGCACCTACAGAGACGGAAGCACCTACAGAGACGGAAGCACCCGTAGCAACGGAAGCACCCGTGGCGACGGAAGCCCCTGTAGCGACGGAAGCACCCGTGGCGACGGAAGCACCTGTAGCGACGGAAGCTCCCGTGGCAACGGAAGCACCTGTGGCAACGGAAGCCCCTGTAGCGACGGAAGCACCTGTGGCAACGGAAGCACCCGTGGCAACGGAAGCACCCGTGGCAATGGAAGCCCCTGTAGCGACGGAAGCACCTGCGGCGACAGAAGCACCCGTAGCGACGGAAGCACCCGTGGCAACGGAAGCACCCGTAGCGACGGAAGCCCCCGTCGAAGACACGGTGGAAGCAAAGCGTCCCGCGCTGATTGAGCGCATCGAGAACGAGGGCGCGGTCTATGTCCGAATCTGCGGGAACGGCGTGAAGGTATTCGAACGTGGTTCGCTGGAACGCCTGATGGGTACGCTGGCGGATGGCGGCATGACGCTTGCTGTCGGATATGAAGACTTGGGCGAGGACGGCTATTCGGTCTGTATTGCGTTTGCCGACGGCGGCGAGGTGCGGCTGGGCTATGTCCGTCTGGGCGCGCTGAGCGCGGACGGCATCAAAGAAGAAGCCTACATTCGCGAGCATGAAAACAGCCGCTTTGGTTATGGCGGCTATCCGCTGGAAACGGTCGGGTTTACGCCGCGCGAAACGCCCGCACCTGAAAAGACGCCAATCATAACGGAAGCACCGACCGCGACGGAAGCACCGACCGCGACGGAAGCACCGACCGCGACGGAAGCACCGACTGCAACGGCAGAGCCGACCACGACGGCAGAACCGACTGCGACGGAAGCACCGACCGCAACGGCAGAACCGACCACGACGGAAGCACCGACCGCAACGGAAGCACCTGCGGCGACGGCAACGCCAGAACCTACGGCAGAACCGACCGCAACCCCCGAACCGACGCAAGACCCGACCGCGGGTCTGCCCAAGGTTATCGCCGCCATTGAGAAGAACGGCGCGGCATATGTGCAAACCAATCAGCTGGAGGTCAACCTCTACAAGGATGAAGAACTTCAAAAGCGCATCGGTTCGGTTTATGACGATGGCGCGGTACTGATTGCGGACGGATATTGCGAGCGTCCGAAGGCGCAGAGTTATGCGCTCCATGTGACGGTCGCGACCGAAAACGGTTTGGTTGACGGATATATCAGCCTCAAGCGCGTTCGCTCGAAGCCGCTGGATGCGCAGACGTGTATGGAGCGTTTTGCGCAGAGCGGATGGGATGTGGATGGACTGCCAATCGGCGAGGTCGAATACCGCATCAATTCGTATTATATTGAGGAAGCAACACCTACGCCGGAACCGACGGCAACGCCCACGGCAGAACCGACGGCAACGCCCACGGCAGAACCGACGGCAACGCCTACGGCAGAACCGACGGCAACGCCCACGGCAGAGCCGACGGCGACACCTACGCCGGAACCGACGGCAACGCCCACGGCAGAGCCGACGGCAACGCCTACGGAAGAACCGACGGCAACGCCCACGGCAGAGCCGACGGCAACGCCTACGGCAGAGCCGACGGCAACGCCTACGGCAGAACCGACGGCAACACCTACGCCGGAACCGACGGCAACGCCGACAGCCGCAACCTCTGATGAAGCGGAACGCGAGGACGAAACGGACGTTGCGACTTCGGATGAAGCGGAGCGCGAGGACGAGGTCAACGTGACGGTTATCGTCGATATTCCCGAGGACGGACTCGTTCCGGAGGGCGCGACAATCAGCTTTGTGGCGATGATTCAGGGCGCAGAGCCCGCAGACCTGATGTTCCAGTGGCAGTTCTCCCGCGACGGCGAGAGCTGGGAGGACATCGACGGCGCAAACGGGCAGAGCTATGACGTGGCGATGACCGCGGCGAACGCAGATTGCTATTGGCGCGTTACCGTGAGCCGCCTGCACACGGCACAGGAGGAAGAAGCATGAAGAAATTCGAACGCTTTATAAGCCTGCTGTTGACGCTGATGATGCTTTTTACCGGCGTCGTGCCTGCGGCGGCTGAAACGATTTCAAGCGCGGTTCAGGTTCGTGTTTTGCCGGCGAGCCAATATGCGGGCAACGCGGGCATCAACGGCATGGACGAGCTGCTTACCGGCATCACCATCAAGGACGAAAAAGGAAACACCATCACCGATGTGAACAAGGATGTTGAGCTGGGCAAGAAATACAAATTCAGCATGACCTTTGCAGAAGGCGACGAGCATAAGCAGTTCGTGCTTAATGCCGAAGGAAAGCTGGTCTATACCTTCCCCGAGGGACTGAAAATTCAGGATAAATCCAACTTTCCGGTGTTCGCCGGTCAAAATCGTGTCGGTGTATTTGAAATCAAAAACAATCAGCTGATTTTTACCCCGTTTTACACGGAGAACGGCAAGGATTATTTTGAGGACAGCAGCAAGGGCACGAGCTTCGTCGATTATTACGGCAACGCATGGCTGAACTTTGAATTCGAGGGCGAATTCGACGGAAAACAGGGAAGCACGAAGATTCAATTCGGCAACGGCGTTGAGCTGAATGTCAATGTCAAAGTGCCGACGACGCCGCCGCGCGCTGAGGTAACCAAGAACAGCGAACTGAGCGAGGATAAAACGAAGATCTCGTACACCATCAACGCCAAGGTTTTGGATGCGGACGCGAATACCTTCAAAATCATGGACCGAGTTCAGAGCGGAACCGCAATCGGCGCGATGAGCAGCTTTACCGTCATGCTCAAGAAGGCAGACGGCACGCTTGAGCCTGTACCTGCGGAGCATTATTCCGTGGTGCATCACCAAAACGGCGAGGGCGATTACACCGGCTTTGATTTGGAATTCACCCAGAAACCCATTCCCAAGGACACCGAGTACGAAATCAAGTACGACGTTGCGCTGAATCTGGATGACCTCAAGGGTGAATACAAGAACGTGACCGTCGGCGCGAACTATGTTAAGGCGAACGCGGACGACGGCTGGAACGATAAAACGACGCCGGGCTATCAGTTTGAGGGTAAAAAGAAGGTCGGCAAGGATTTTGTCAGCGCGGACAGCAAGACCCAGACCGTAAAATGGAAGCTGACCATCGGCAACGGAACGGAAGCTGTTTCGGGCGCAACGGCGACGGACAGCTGGACGCCGCTTGCGCAGGGCATCGACGCTATGGAGCTGACGGATGACACAATCACCATCAAGCTGTATAAAGGTTTCGCGGAAACTAGCGATAATCTGCTTCAAACCATCAAGGTCAAGAAAGGCGACCCCGATTTCGGCAGTTATTTCACTGTTAAGACAGATGGAAACGGCCAAGAAACCGGATTCGAATTCAAGACGCCCAATTATGCGGAAGCGAAACGCTGCACGGTGGAATATGCAACGAAGGTTACGAGAAACGAGAAGTATAAGGACAGCTGGCTGAACGTGACAAACGTTGCTGAATTTGATGGGGATAAAGACAGCGGAAACGGAAATCTCGGACCGAACCAGCAAACGGCAAAGGCGGAGGTTCTGGAAAAGACCGCAACAACCGATTCGGACTATATCACCTATACGGTCAAGGTGATGGTTCCGAAGGAGAGAATTGGAAAACCGCTGGGGCTTTCGGACAGACTGCGCTGGAGTCAGAACACGAATAATCAGTGGGGAGAACAGAGCATATTCAACAATCCTGAAGATATTGAAATCGTTGGTGTCGG
>URJN01000084.1 GCA_900548125.1 uncultured Eubacteriales bacterium | reverse complement strand
AGCACACGCGCATTTTCTCTTATACTGACCAAAGGAGTATCGCTCATGGAAGTTCGTTATTTCAAAAATTACTCGTACAATCTGAACCGCGATATGGAATTCAAGGTTTACGGTCACCGCGGCAAGCCCGTTCTCTTTATTCCCTGCCAGGCAGGCCGTTTCTTCGACTTTGAGAACTTCCATATGGACGACGTTTTCCGTCCGTACATCGACGCGGGCGAAATCATGGTGTTCTCCATCGACACCATTGATAACGAAACCTGGGCAAACAAGGAAGGCGATCCCCGTCAGCGCATCGAGCAGCACGAGCGTTGGTTCCATTATATCGTCGATGAAATCGTGCCGCAGATTCACCACCTGGCGGGCGAGCGCAACTGGTGCCAGATGCCGATCATGCCGTTTGGCTGCTCGATGGGCGCCATGCACGCAGCGAACCTCTTCTTCCGCCGTCCGGATTTGTTTGACAGCGTGCTTGCGCTCTCCGGCGTCTATGATTCGTTTGATTCCTTCGGCGGCTATATGGACGACCTCGTATACCAGAACTCCCCGTACCACTACCTTTCCGGCATGCCGTCGGATCACCCGTACATTCAGATGTACAACGAGCGCAAAATCATCCTCTGCGTCGGTCAGGGCGCATGGGAGGATGTGCTGAAGGAAAGCACGGCGCGGCTGGAGGGCGTTCTGCGCGAAAAGGGCATCCACGCCTGGGTAGACTTCTGGGGGTATGACGTCGCTCACGACTGGGATTGGTGGTATAAGCAGGTCGCGTACTATCTGCCGTTCCTGATGGGCAGTCACTAAGCAGGCTGAACCTGCCTTCACTTCCGCCGCAGCTTGTAGAACGCCTGAGTTTTGCACGCACAGGCGGTTTTACTCAACTTCCCATATAAAAAACGCCCGCATCTTCGTCGCCGCCTTGCGGCAGCTGAAAACAGCCCCCATTATCTAAAACCTGCGCTCGTTAAAACCAAAGGTTTCCAAAGGGCGATGCGTCAAACGGCACCGTAAACGTTCGGAAAGCCTTTAGTCGTACCCGCAGGTACGAAACCATAAAGGAGCATCTCCATGAAAAACTTCATCTTCATCTCTCCGAATTTCCCGACCAATTACTGGAAATTCTGCGCCGAACTGAAAAAGAACGGCATGAACGTTCTGGGCATCGGCGACTGCCCGTATGACCAGCTCACGCCGGAGCTGCGCGGCTCGCTGAACGAGTATTATAAGGTGTCCTCTCTGGAAAACTACGACGAGGTCTTCCGCGCTGTCGCCTTTCTGACCTATAAGCATGGCAAAATCGACTGGCTGGAGAGCAACAACGAGTATTGGCTGGAGCACGACGCCGCCCTGCGTACCGCGTTCAATATCGAAACCGGATTCAAAACCGCCGATATGCAGCCCGTCAAGTTTAAATCCGCAATGAAGGCGTATTACGCCAAGGCGGGTATTAAAACGGCGCGCTGGCATCTGGTGCGCGATTACACCGGCTGTAAGGACTTCATCGCCAAGGTGGGCTATCCGGTCATCGTCAAGCCGGATAACGGCGTGGGCGCGTCCCATACCTATAAGCTCAAAAGCGATGATGAATTGAATTATTTCTTCGCCACCAAGGATGAAACGCTCTATATCATGGAGGAATATGTCAACGGCACGGTTCACACCTACGACGCGATTATCAATTCCAAGGGCGAACCGCTGTTTGAAACCGGCAACGTGACGATGGATTCCATCATGGATATCGTCAATACGCGGGGCAATTCCTGCTATTATATCGAAAAGAACCTGCCCGATGCCATGCGCGATGTCGGTCGCCGCACGGTTGTGGCGTTCGGCGTCAAGAGCCGCTTCGTCCATCTGGAATTCTTCGTGCTGAATGAAGACCAGCCCGCTCTGGGTAAAAAAGGCGATATTCTGGGACTTGAGGTTAATATGCGTCCGTCCGGCGGATTCAGCGCGGATATGTTCAACTTCGCTAACTCGACCGACGTTTATAAGATTTGGGCAGATATGGTCGCTTATGACCGCAGCACGCTGAGCAGCGAGGGACGCGAGCATTTCTATTGCTGCTTCTGCGGACGCCGCGACGGTAAAAACTTCGTGATGAACCACGCTGCAATCATGGCAAAATATGGTGACCGTATTAAGATGGTTCAGCGTCTTCCGAAAGCCCTCTCCGATGCCATGGCGGATATGATGTATCTGGCAAACCTGCGCACGGAAGAAGAAAAGGCTCAATAAAACCGGAATTTGTTTTAAACCCTTCCTTAAAACCGCCGCAAAGCGGAGACGGGGTTTGGAGGATTGAAATCACGCGCCCGCTGTGCGGGATTCAGCGTGATGGAAATCGGGAATCGCAAGGAGTGCCTGCGCGTTTGCGAAGCGGGCGCGTCTGCCGCAGGCAGAGGACAGCGCCCCTATGCGAGTTTCCCGGACGTAATCCCCAAACGGGGCATGGGTTGGCAACCCCATCGTTCCCTATGCGAAGCATAAAAAACGGAAATCAGGGAGCGAAGCGTCACCTGATTGTGGCAGAGCATATTAAAACAAGGATGGCTTGCTGAGCTTCAAAACTCGGCAAGCCATCCTTTGTTTCATATGGACTTCAAATCAAACGGAGTTGTGCCCGGAATCACCGTCAGGTTTCGCTTTGCTCTCTGACTACTTTTTTCTAAATCGCTTCGCGATAAGGGGAAACGATGGGGGACTTCATCCCCCAATCCCCCTGCCTGGGGACTCGTCCCCAGACCCCTTCTCCGCTTCGCGACAGGCAAAAGCCAGCCTGCATGCTTCATCACAGGCTGGCTTTTATTGGATTCAAATCACTTCATCTTCTCCGCAATCTGCATCAGCTTCTGACGAATCGGCAGATGCTGCGGACAAGCCCGTTCGCACTTGCCGCACTTTTTGCACGCCGTCGCCCGCGCGCCCTCATCCATATTCTTCCACGAAGATTCAAGGGAAAGCTCGTTGTTGTACATCGCATACTGGTTCATCATTCGGAAATTGCGCGGGATATCCACCCCAAACGGACAGGGCATGCAATATTGACATCCCGTGCAGCTGACAAATACCCGCGCCTGAATCGCCGCGCGAACCTCATCGACAACCGCCAGCTCCGCTTCATTGAGCGGCTCAAGATGGCTGAACGTCGCCAGATTGTCCTCTACCTGTTCTTCCGTCGTCATGCCGGAGAGAATGACCTTGCAATTATCCAGACTCGCGACCCAGCGCATCGCCCACGACGCAACCGACCAATCCGGATGCACCGCTTTGAATTTCTGCGCGATGTCCTCGCTGAGCGTGGCAAGGCTTCCGCCCTTGACCGGCTCCATGACAAAAATCGGCACGCCCAACCGCTTCGCCAGCTCATATCCCTTCATGCCCGCCTGAATTTCCGTATCCATATAGTTGAACTGGATCTGACAGAAATCCCACTCGCGCTCGGTCAGAATCTTCTCAAATACTTCATAGCTGTCGTGGAAGGAAAAACCGAAATGGCGGATTCTGCCCGCTCTCTGCTGCTCCTCCAGATAGCCAACGATGCCCATCGCCTTCGCCTGCTCCCATCGTTCGCCGTTAAGCGCATGGAACAGATAGAAATCGACATACTCCGTTTGCAGCGCGGCAAGCTGACCTTCGAAGATCTCCTTGGCTTGATCGAGCGATGTCACAATGCTCATCGGCATTTTGGTCGCCAGCTTGAATGAATCGCGCGGATATTTGCGCATCATGCGCCCGACAAACGCCTCGCTGGTATGCTGATGATAGAAATATGCCGTATCAAAGTAATTGACGCCCGCGCGGTATGCGCTGTCGAGCATAGCCTCCGCACGCGGCTCGTCAATACCGCCTTCCGGCGTCGTCGGGAAACGCATACATCCAAAACCCAGCCTCGAAACATGTTCGCCGAGCTTCTCAAGTTCATTGTACTGCATATTTTTCTCCCCTTTAATGTCCGAAAACGCACTTGGCATTTCATTTCCTTGTTTTTTTCATTATACCACAGGAAACGGCGTCCCTCCCATAGAGAAACGCCGTTTTTTTAATAAGATTATTCGCCGTTATTTTGCGGCAGCCAGCTTCTTTTCCGCCGCATTCGCTTTCCACGGACCGCGGTTATAGAAGATGACCGACACCACCGTCGCAATCGACCAGCCAATCGGCCATGCGCACCAAATGCCGACCACGCCCAGCACCTTGGCAAGCCCAATCGCCAGCCCGACGCGCAGAATCAGATCCGTGAACGTCGCGACCATGAATTCCTTCATCAGCCCTGCTCCGCGAAGCACGCCGTCGGAAACCAGTTTCGTCGATACCACAAAGTAGAACGGAGAAAGGATGCGCAGGAACTGCACGCCGGTATCCATCGCTTCCGCGCTCGGCTCATTCATAAAGATGTTGACCAGCGCACGGCCGCCCAGCAGATACAGCGCGACCAGCGGCAGGCAGAGTGCCCAAACCAGCTTGAGCCCCGCGGCGAAGCCCTGACGCACGCGCTCCATCTTGTTTGCGCCGATATTCTGCGCGGTAAAGTTGGAAATGCCGTTGCCCAGCGTCGTCAAAGACGTAATGACAAGGTTATTCAGCTTGACAGACGCAGAATAGCCCGCCATGACACTGGAACCGAACGAGTTAATAACGCCCTGAATGACGATGTTGCCCACCGAGATGAAGCTCTGCTGGAGAATGCTCGGAATAGCAATGACCGCGATGCGGCAGAAAATCGGGAAAGAGAAGATATGGCTCTTCTCATCCGTTTCAACGCCCTTGAGCCGGCGCAGAACAAAGCCCACCGCCAGCACGCAGCTCACGCCCTGACAGAGGAACGTCGCCCAAGCCACGCCCGCAACACCCATCTTGAACGCCGTCACGAACAGGATATCCATAAAGATATTGCTCGTCGAGGACGCCGCCAGAAAGATAAACGGCGTTTTGGAATCACCCAGCGCGGAGAAAATACCCGTTGCCACGTTGTAGAAGAACACGAACGGCAAGCCCATGATGTAAATATCCAGATACAGCCGGGAATCCGCAAAGACGTTTTCCGGCGTGTTAATCAGATGCAGCAGGCTGTCGCAGAAGATCGTTCCTCCCGCCATCAGCACCGCGCACAGCACCGCGCTCGAAATGAACGTCGTATAGACCGCCGTTTTCATCTCGCCCAGCTTTTTCGCGCCAAAAAGCTGAGAAACGATGACCGAGCAGCCGATGTTGCAGCCAAACGCGAACGCGATGAAAATCAGCGTAATCTCATAGCTGTTGCCGACTGCCGCCAGCGCGTTTTCGCCGATGAACTTACCCGCGACAAAGCTGTCCGCGATGTTATAGAGTTGCTGGAAGATGATGCTGCCGAACAGCGGCAGACAGAATTTCCAGAGTACGCTTGCCGGATTGCCGACCGTCAAATCTTTATTCATTGTCCTTCCCCTTCAGCTTCATGCTTTCCGCAAGCAGGTCTACACATCCGTCCACGCCATATGCGCTGCTGGAAAGCATCAAATCATAGCTTTCCGGCTCGCCCCACTGCGTGTCGGCATAGAAATCAAAATAGCGGCGGCGCATCCTGTCCATTTTGCGCATGCGTGCCCGTGCTTCATGCTCATCCAGATGATTTCTGGCGGCGATACGCGCAATGCGGTCATCCTCATCCGCATAGATGAACACGGAAAGCACGTTTTTCTTTCCGCGCAGGATGGACGAGGCGCAGCGTCCGATGATTACGCACGGTCCCCGCTCGGCAACCTTCAAAATGGTCTCCTGCTCGGCATCGTAAATGATCTGGCTCTCGGAATAGAACGTGCTGCCGATGCTTGCGCTGTCGGCAAAGACGTTTCCGGAGAGGAACTGACCCGCGCCGACCGGCTGTTCGTCAAGCCGTTCAAATTCCTTCTCCGATACGCCGCTCTTCTGAGCCGCCTGCTTGAGCAGCAGCTTATCGTAGCAGGTGATTCCCAGACGCTCCGCGAGCTTCTCGCCGATTTCGCGTCCGCCGCTTCCATATTGCCTTCCGATGCAGATAACCAAACCTTTCATGCGTATCCCTCCCATTGCTTGAGAAAGCCTTGACTCTTTTCAACATTCCGACTATACTACAAAAAACGCGATATGAAAAATATATAAATGATATTTTAAACATATCACAAGCGAATAGACAAGGAGCGTGTCTGCATGGTCATCAGTTACGACGCTTACCGTACTTTTTATACCGTCGCCAAGCTCGGCAGTTTCACCCGCGCCGCCAACGCTCTGATGAGTAGCCAGCCCAATCTGACCCGAACGATACGCAATCTGGAATCGATGCTGGGCTGTACGCTCTTTGTCCGAAGCAACCGCGGCGTATCCCTGACGCCGGAGGGCGAAAAGCTCTTTTCGCGTGTTTCCGTCGCCTGTGAACAGATTCAGGCGGGCGAAGAAGAACTGATGAACGATCGCGGTCTGAAAAGCGGTGTCGTTTCCCTCGGCGCAAGCGAAACCGCCCTGCACAGCCTGCTTCTGCCCGTGCTTGGCGCATTCCATCGCGCATATCCGGGCATCCGCCTGCGCATCTCCAACCACTCCACGCCGCAGGCCCTCGCCGCCCTGCGTGCCGGACTGGTGGATCTCGCCGTCATCACCTCGCCGCTGGAAGATTTCGGCGGGCTGCACACCGATATTCTCGGGCATTTTGAAGAAATACCGGTCTGCGGTCCTGCTTTGAGCCATCTCTGCGGCAAGGCTCTCTCCCTCGAAACTCTGCTGGATTATCCCTTTATCTGTCTGGGACACGAAACCGCCAGCTATGCCTTCGCGCGCGATTTGTTTACCGCCGACGGGCTGACGTTTTCACCGGATATTGAAGCGGCGACATCCGACCAGATTCTCCCGTTGGTCAAGCAGGATTTGGGCGTCGCCTTTTTGCCGGAAGCCTTTGCCCTGCCCGCGCTGAAATCGAGGGAAATCGCAAGGCTCACATTAAATACGCCCCTGCCCGCGCGCCAGCTGATTCTTGCCCGCCGAAGCGGACAGACCCTGAGCATCGCGGCAAAGGCGTTTGAAAAGATGGTTTTGTCCTGCGTTTCTTCTTGATGCCAAAAGCGCAGGCGGCTTTCCATTTTCGGCATACTGCGGCACAGAGGCATGCGCAGACTCTGTCCGCTTTTTTGTTTTCATCTTCCGTTCTTTGTGGTATACTTTCAAGGTAACTCATGTTTTGGGGGAGGAAACCCATGGACGAACATTGCAGTGCGCTGGAGCTTGCCGGTCATGCAGGCTGCATCCTGCTGAAAAACGGTGCAGAAATCTTCCGCGTTCAGGAAACCATGACGCGCATCCTCGATGCTTACGGCGTCACCGATCACAATGTATATGTCATTTCCAACGGCATTTTTGCCACTGAGGGCGAAGGAACGGAGCATGCGCTGAGTCTTGTTCGGCATGTTCCGCTGGGCAGCGTCAACCTCAGCCGCATCGACGCCGTAAACGCCATTTCACGCGAAATCTGCTGTCATCATCTGTCCATCGACGACGCGGAAGCCGCTCTCTGCCGCGCGGAAACGCTTGTTCCCGAGCGTCCGCTGACGCATGTTTTCGCCTGTGCGCTGGGTGCGGCGAGCTTCTGCTATCTGTTCGGCGGCTCTCTGCTGGACAGCGTTGCGGCGTTTCCCATCGGGCTTTTGCTCCAGCTGTACCTTTTCGCCGCCCAACGCCGCCACTCCGGTTTCATGCCCTATATTTGGGGAAGCATCCTTGTCACACTGCTCAGCGAGCTGCTTGCCTTCGTCTTTCCCGCGCTCAGCGCATCCTGGGTGATTATCGGCGGCATCGTGCCGATGGTTCCCGGCGTCACGTTTACGACATCCATCCGCGAATTCTTCAACGGCGATTATCTTTCCGGCGTCATTCACTGCATCAGCGCCGTGCTGACCGCCGTCTGCATCGCGCTGGGCGTCTGCGGCGGTACGCTCATCATCAATGCACTGGGAGGGCTTTTGCTATGATTGCGCCGGTTTTCTCCGCCTTTCTGGGCGTGTTTTCCTTCGCCATTCTCTTTCATGCGCCGCGTCGGAGTTACCTCGCCTGTGCGCTCTGCGGCGCGGTAGCGTGGGCATCCTATCTGCTCGCCGAATCGCTGGGGCTGTTTCTCGCCACGACGCTGGCGGCGATTGTTTTGACGCTCCTTTCGCGTATGCTTTCGGTCGCCATGAAAATGCCTTCCACCGTGTTTATCGTCACGGGAATCTTCCCGCTCGTCCCCGGCGCAGGCATCTATCACACGGCGTATGCGCTTGTCTCCCACGATATGGCAGCCTTCACCCTGCGCGGCATGCAGACGCTCGCCCTCGCGGGTGCCATCGCGTTAGGCATTCTCATCGGCATGGGCTTCCCGAAGCTGCTCGTCGAGCTTGGCGGGCGGGCGATTGAAAAATGCCTATCGCCGTTTGCGCATAAGTCCCCGCACTGACGGCAATTCTCCCGTCCCAAAAGCGTGCGTATCGTCTGTTCTTTACGCCCGCCGTCCATACACTCATGCAGTT
>URJN01000083.1 GCA_900548125.1 uncultured Eubacteriales bacterium | reverse complement strand
TGCATAAAATCGCCCGCGTGAGCAAGACTTTGATGCGTGGCAGACTTCGGCGGAGGTGAAGGCGGGCATCAGCCCGCTTTTTTTATAACGCATGGAAAATGTGAAGTTCAGCCCCGCTTACTTCTCCATCCATTCCCAGAGCCTTTGCAGCTCTTCCTCGCTGGTGTATTGCAGAACGATTTTGCCCTTCTCCTGCGTGCCTTCCAGCTTGACCTTGAGTCCTGTTGCTCTGCGCAGACGCTCGGTCAGCTCCTCGTATTCAATCGGCAGAGCAACGGGTTCAGGCTTTTCCTTCTTCTCGGTCTGCGCGTTCTTGGCGGCGGCTTCGAGCTGGCGTACAGACCAGCCGAACTGCATCGTCTTGGTGAAAAGACCGCTCTGCAATTCCGCGTCGTCAATGCCTGCCAGCACACGCGCATGACCTGCCGAAAGCGTGCCTTCGATGACAGCATCCTGAATACGCTTCGGCAGATTGAGCAGGCGCAGAATGTTGGCGACGGCACTGCGGCTGCGCCCGATGCGCTCGGCTACGACCTCCTGCGTCAGCGCACATTCCTCCATCAGGCGGCGGATGCCCCGCGCTTCTTCGATGGCATTGAGGTCCTCACGCTGGATGTTTTCGACCAGCGCGGCTTCCTGACGGCGCACATCGTCCCAGTCGCGGACGATTGCCGGAATGGTCGGGCAGTTTGCCAGCCTCGCCGCACGCCAGCGGCGCTCGCCTGCGATGATGGTATAGCGTCTGCCGTCGCGGGCGACGAGAATCGGCGAGAGAACGCCGTTGTGACGGATGGAATCCGCCAGTGCCAGCAGCGCGTCGTCGTCAAATTTCTTGCGCGGCTGGTTTCGGTTCGGGTCGATATCCCCGACGGAAAGCTCCACCACGGCGTCGGCAGGTACGGGCGCAGGGGTTTCGCTGACCTGATCGACGGATTCTACCACTTCTTCCACATCCGGCAGGATGGCACTCAGCCCCCTGCCCAATCCCATTTTCTTCGCCATGACGGTTCATGCCTTTCTTTCGGTTTAAGGGAAACGATCGGGACAGCGTCCCAAACGGTTTCCCTTACTGCTCTCTTTCCAGAAACTCTGTTGCCAGCTGCTGATAGCTCTGTGCGCCCAGCGAACGCGGGTCATACAGGTGGATAGGCAGACCGTGGCTGGGCGCTTCGCCCAGACGGACGTTGCGCGGAATGACGGTCTTATACACCTTGTTTTTAAAGACCTTGCGAACCTCCTGCGCGACCTGCACGCCCAGATTGGTGCGTGCGTCGAGCATCGTCAGCACGACGCCCTCGATGGCGAGGTGGCGATTCATCTTCTGAACCTTCTGAATCGTTCCCATCAGTGCGCTGACGCCCTCCAGCGCGTAGTATTCGCACTGAATCGGAATCAGCACGCCGTCTGCCGCGCAGAGCGCGTTGAGCGTAATCAAGCCCAGCGACGGCGGGCAGTCGATAAAAATATAATCAAAGTCGTCTTTTGCGTTTTCCAGCATCTGCGTCATGACGCGCTCGCGATGCTCCATGCCTGCCAGCTCGATTTCCGCGCCAGCCAGACGGATATCCGCGGGAAGAACCATCAGTCCCTCGACCGCGGTTTTTGCCAGCGCGTCCTTGAGCGGCGTTTCGCCCGCCAGCACTTCGTAAACGGTCGGCGTCTTTTCTTTGACGCGAACACCCAGACCGCTGGATGTATTGCCCTGCGGATCCGCGTCTACGACCAGCACACGCTTGCCCTGCGCCGCTACGCAGGCGGAGAGATTGACGCTGGTGGTCGTTTTGCCGACGCCGCCCTTCTGATTGGTGATTGCAATGATTCTAGCCATGATATCCCCCAACGCCCGTCAACCTTGGGCGCATCTGTTCAAAATAAAAAATAGCGTAACGCTCAGCCGCAGGCAGAGGCATTGTCAGCTTATTCCTGAGCAAAAGCGTCAGGGCGGAGGTCAACTCGCCTGTCCGTTTTCTTCAAGCACCTGAAGAAGCCATTTTCGGTCGATTTCATCCAGCGGAAAACGCCGGACCAGCTCGCGCATGGCGGCGAAGGAGCCTTCGCGGGAAAGGTCGAACAGCGCATCTGTCAGCGTCGGGCTGACATCCATGCGCGCATAGGAGAGCGCGAGAAGCCTGTCGGATAAATCGCGCAGCATATCGCTCGTCACGAGCCGCTTTTCCCCGTTGTCAAGTGTCACGCGCATCTTCCCGCCGGTTGCCTGATAGACACTGTTGAACAGCGCGGAATCCAGCTTCTGCCAAAGCAGAGCAAGGCTGTCACTTGTGCGCATAAACCGGAAAAGAAGTTCGTTGACCGTATAAGCCAGCTCGGGACACGCGCTGAGCAGCGCACCGCCCAGAGCGGCGTGAAGCGTGTGTTCAACCTGCTCAAGTCTGCCGGGCATACGCATATCCCTCCCCCGCAACAGTGTCATTTGCATACCCATTCCATCATATCCTGTATACTATTCTACACGCAAAGCGAAACTCCCGCAAGGGTTTTTCAAAAAAGCACGAAAATGTCGCAAAGCGCGTCGGTCGGTTTACAATTTCAGCCCGATGGCGTATACTGATACCAAAGCCAATCTTGATGTCCGGAGGAGGTTTCCGATGGTATCATCTGCTGTATGCGAGCGCGTGATCGCTCGCGCCCTGTCGCGCGGCGGCACGTTTGCCGAACTCTTTATCGAGGATTCGCGCAATTTTTCCATGTCCCTGCGCGATGGACGAATTGAAAACGCTGCGCTTTCCCGTCCCTATGGTGCGGGTGTGCGCGTCTATGACGGACTGCGCTCGATTTATGTCTATACCTGTGACGTGAGCGAAAGCGGGCTTCTGCGCGCCGCCGAACGCGCCGCCGCGGCTGTGACCGATACGCCGGTATCCGTCGGCGACATCCGTCTTGCTGAGTGTGTGCATGCGGATATTCATCCGGTTAAGACGCCGTTTTTGACCGTAGATGCGCAGAAGCGCGCGGGCGTTCTCCGTGCCGTGGATAAGGCGGCGCGCGGCGTTTCTGCAAGCATTGTGCAGGTATCCGCGGGGCTGCTTTCCCGCGAACAGCATGTGCTGATTGCCAACAGCGAAGGGCTGTATACCGGCGATATCCGCGTTTATACCCGTCTGCTCTGCTCCGCTGTCGCCAGCGACGGCAGGGAGAACCAGACCGGCACGCGCAACCCCGGTGCGCTGATGGGCTTTGAGCTGTTCGATACCCGCGTAAATCCGGAAGAGGCGGGTCGTGACGCGGCGAAGTCCGCGCTGACGATGCTGACCGCGCCGTATTGCGCGGCGGGCGAGATGCCGGTCGTCATCGCAGGCGGTTTCGGCGGCGTTATCTTCCACGAAGCCTGCGGTCATGCGCTGGAGGCGACGAGCGTCGCGCCCGGCACGTCCGTTTTCGCGGGCAAGCTCGGTCAGCAGATTGCGGCGCCGTGCGTGACCGCCATCGACGACGG
This sequence comes from uncultured Eubacteriales bacterium, assembly GCA_900548125.1. Taxonomy (GTDB): domain Bacteria; phylum Bacillota; class Clostridia; order Christensenellales; family Aristaeellaceae; genus Ventricola. Next base: position 5,060 of record URJN01000083.1, on the reverse strand, counting down.
CACCATGCCCAACGAATGGGGCAGCGAGAATATCGACGACGAGGGTACGCCGACCACACGCCTGGTTCTGATTGAAAACGGCATTCTGCGCAACTATATGGTTGACAGGCTCAACGGGCGCAAGATGGGCATGGCGCCCACCGGCAGCGGACGGCGCGAGAGCTATGCCTATGCGCCGACCAGCCGCATGCGCAACACGTTTATTGCTCCGGGCAAGGATGACGACGACGAGATGATTCGCACCATGGGCGACGGTCTGTATGCCGCGCAGATGGGCGGCGGCAGCGTCAATCCGGCGACGGGCGAATTCAATTTCGCCGTGCAGGAAGGCTATCTCGTCCGCGACGGCAAGATCGTTTCCCCCGTGCGCGGCGCGTCGCTCATCGGAAAAGGCAATCAGATCCTCATGCGGATTGACCGCGTCGGCAAACATATGACCATGGGTCAGGGCATGTGCGGTTCGCTGAGCGGCAGCGTGCCGACCAACGTCGGTCAGCCGACCATCCGCGTAAGCAGTCTGACAGTCGGCGGAAAGTGAGGCTAACATGGAACTGAATCTTTCTCAATTCATCACCCGCCTGTTTGCGGCGGCACAGGCGGCGGGCATTGCGCCTGCGGAAGCCGCCTGCTCGCAGAGCGATTCCTTTAACACCCGCGTCCGCCGCGGCGAAATGGAATCCTATCAGGTCAGTGAGCGCATCAGCCTGACCCTTCGCGGTCAGGTCGGCGGGCGCATCGGCACAGCCAACACACAGGCCCTCACCGAAGAGAGCATCCCGATGCTCGTTCAGGGCGTATTGGACAGCGCGGCGCTGATTGAAACGGATGAGCAGGATGCCATCCTGCCGCCGGACGAGCAGTATGCGCAGGTATGCAACTATTCCGACGCGGTCAGCAGCGCGACTGCCGAGCAGAAAATCGCTCTGGCGCGCGAAATGGACCGGAATCTGAAGAGCGACGATGTGCGTCTGACGCCGGATGTCTGCGCGGTCATCTCTGCGGAGGAAACCTTCACACTGAAAAACACGCTGGGGCTTGACCTTTCGCACAGCAGCAACATGATTTGCGCGATGGCAAGCTCCATCGCCCGCGACGGCGATCATGCGTCGGTCGGCAGCGGACTGCGCTGGGGTTATGGGCTGGATGCGCTGAAAGCGGATGAAATCGCGGCGGAATGCAACAAGGATGCGCTTTTGAAGCTGGAAGCCGAGCGTATGAAGAGCGGCGTATATCCCGTCGTCATCAAGAATACGGCGATGGCGGATCTGCTGACGACCTTCTGCGGCATTTTCTCCGCCGACAACGCGCAGAAGGGTCTGTCCCTGCTCGCGGGGCGCGAGGGCGAAGCCATCGCCAGCGCGTCCGTCACGCTGACGGATGATCCGCTGATGCCGTGGGGCATGGCGAGCTGTCCGTTTGACCGCGAGGGCGCGGCGACCTATACCAAGAACATCATCGACGGCGGTGTTCTGAAAACGCTGCTGCACAACCGCAAAACCGCGAAAAAAGCGGGCTGCAAGACGACCGGAAACGCCGCCGGTGCGGGCAGAGTCGCGCCGAGCAACCTGTTCATCAAGCCGGGCGAGCTTACGCTGGACGAGCTGCTCAGCAATCTGGGCGACGGTCTGTATCTGACCGAGGTTTCCGGTCTGCATGCGGGCGCGAACCCCATCAGCGGCGACTTCTCCCTGCTCTCCCGCGGCTTTGAAATCAAGGGCGGCAAGATTGTCCGCGCCGTGGAGGAATTCACGGTCGCCGGCAATTTCTACCAGCTGCTCAAGGATATCACGGGCGTCGGAAGCAACCTGTATTTTGAAGCGTCGCCGATCGGCTCCCCCGCCGTTCTGGTCAAGAACCTGAGCGTCGCGGGCGAATAAGCACACATTCCTCCCCTCAGTGGGCATACCTCCCCTCAGGGGGAGGTTTTTTGATGTATGGAAAATGGCGCGAATTCGCCCGCGTGAGCGCGGCTTTCACGCCTTGCAGACTGCGGCGTAAGCCGCTTTCCCCCTTGCCTGCTTTCGTTTGACAGGAAACCGTAATCGCCGTATAATGATAAACACCCATTTTTTCTTGTTCAAGGAGATTCCGCTGTTCATGAAGCCGCTCGATCAATTCAAGCGAACCCCGCCCCGACGCTACGATCAGGCACCGCCGCCTCCGCCGGAGGAAAAGCGCACGCTTGAGCCTGCGATTCGCAAGCGTTATTTTGAAATCCCTGCGTTTCGGCGCGGGCACATGGATAAGCTGCTCGGCGGCGCGCTCTGCGCCGTGATGCTGCTGACGCTCTGCAACGCCAGCGCACCGATGAACGATGTGCCCAGCGTGCAGGAGCGATTCACGCAATGGGCGGCTGTACAGAATGAAAAAACGGTGCAGCGTCTGCCCGGCTCGACGCCCGAGCCGGACAGCACATGGGCAGCCGCCGCGGGCTTCGATCCAGAAGCGGAAAAACAGGCGGTCAAGCAGGAAGCCAAAGAAGAAACGCTCATCGCAAAAACCGAAACCAAGACGGATGCCGCGCAGAACGTCGCGCAGGCGGATACCTCAACGGGCTTTAAGCTGTATGAATCGGGTCAGCTGCATTATGAGGATGACAGCATGACCGTTTCGATTGAGCAGAAGCAGAAGGACGGCATGACCTACTTCGTCTGCGATATCAAGCTGACCAGCGTCGAGCAGTTCCGCACGGCGTTTGCGGGCGACGATTTCAAGAGCGGCATCTACGAGGCGGTCAGCGATATTGCCAGCCGCTATCAGCCTGTTCTGGCGATTAACGCGGACTTCTGCCGCTACCATCGCAACGGCGTCATCATCCGCAACGGCGAGGTGCTGCGCCGCCAGAACATCACCAAGCATCATCTGCTGATTGTCGATCAAAACGGAGACCTGTCCGCGCTGACAGACAGAACCGGCAAGCAGGGGCTTGTCGCCAACAAGCTCGAACAGGCGAATACATGGCAGACGTTTGAATTCGGGCCTGTGCTGGTGCAGAACGGCGAAGCGGTGACCCTGCCGAACAGCTTCTATGTGAATTGTCACGACGGCTACTACGAGCCGCGCACGGCAATCGGTCAGCTCGGGCCTCTGCACTATATCGTCATTGTCGTTGACGGCCGCCGGGAAGGATATTCCACCGGCGCGAGCATTCCCCAGCTTCAGCAGCTATTCCTGGATGAAGGCGCGGAATTCGCCTTCAACCTGGATGGCGGCGGCTCGACGACGCTCTACTTCCGCGGCGAGGTCATCAACATGCCCTCCGGCGGCAAGGAGCGTTCCGTGAGCGATATCATCATGTTTACCGCAAAGTGACAGGGGTGCGTTTATGCCCCAAACCATCTGATTCGAGGTCATTTATGAAAAAACTGTTTTCTATCCTTGCGCTCATCTTTGTGTTCTGCATGCCGGCATACGCTATGGCAGCGACCGAACCCAATACCAAGACCATCGAGGAAACCACCTCTTACGAGAGCGATACCATCCGGATTACGATTGACCGTTGGTGCTATGCCTTTAACCGCACGAGCCTGCGCTTTTTCGTCGCCAATGTCTATGTGAATGATCCGGCGCAGCTGCATACCGCGTTTGCCGGCGAGCAGTATTCCAAGGACAACGCGGAAGCGACCAGCGCGATTGCCGAACGCCACGACGCGATTCTGGCGTTCAACGGCGATTATTACAACTACAAGGACAAGAACGGGCTTATCATCCGCGACGGCGTGCTTTATCGCGATGAGGCTTCCACCCGCGACCAGCTGCTTGTCATGAGCGACGGAACGTTTGTCGCCCTGCCGAGCGGCACCTATACCGCGGGCGAAGGACAGAAGTATATCGACGAGGGTGTTGTGCAGAGCTTTTCGTTCGGCCCGCTGCTCGTCAACGACGGCGAGGCGGTCGAGCTGCCCAGCAAATACATCATCTCGACGAAGGATACCATTCGCGAGCCGCGCACGGCAATCGGTCAGGTGGACGCCAATCACTATGTCGTCATCGTCGCCGACGGCCGCCGCGACGGATGGAGCGACAAAGGCATGACCCTGCAGGAGCTTCAGAAGGTCTTTGTCGAGCAGGGCTGCAAGGTCGCCTATAATCTGGACGGCGGCGGAAGCGCGACGATGGTCATGGGCGGCGAGCGCGTCAACAAGACGAGCGGCTCCCGCGAGCGCAATGTCAGCGACATCGTCTATTTCACCAAGTAAGTCCCCATCCGACCGATGGAAAAATCTTTTCGGCAAAAAAGCCATTCTCCGGAAAGGAGCGCGTCTATGAATTCACGCATCTGCGTTCTTCTGCTCGTCCTGACGCTGTTTGCTCTGCCTGCGCATGCGGAGGAAGGCAGTCCGCTGCTGAGCGTCGATGACCTGCTCTCGCTGGAGGAAAGCTATGAGGTTTTTCTTGAGCAGCTCGGCGATTTGGCTGTCGAGCGCGGTCTGCTTTCCGAGGATGAACGTGCCGCGTGGCATGACGCGCAGATGGGCGATTTCTATCAAAACGGCGGCTATGGTTCGATTCTCGTCAACTACATGCCCGGCGCGCTGGATTATACCCGCGAGGAGGAGACGCTGCTCACCTTGTCCGCCAAGCTGGACGGCGGCACGCTGGAGCTGATGACCATGCGCCGCTATACGCCAAGGGACAGCACGCTTTCGGGTTTGATGCTGACGCCGTCGATGACCGATGACGCCCAAATGCCGATGGACGCGCACTATTCCTTCGGCTCGACGAGCGGCGTATTTATGAAGTGGGATGCGCTGCTGGGAACCTATGTCAGCGTCGGCGCAACAGCGGAAAGCGACGGCGAAACCGTTGTCTGGAGCGCGCAGACGCCTGCGGAGAACGCGAAGAACCCTGTTCTCACCATCACCGTGACGAACGGACGGGAACCGCTTGGTGAAGCGGCTCTGACGCTGACGGTAGATGGCGAAGGCTACCGCGTGGATGATTACGCGCTCAATTAAAGACGGCATGAACGAAAAAGCGGGCTGACGCCCGCTCAGACTGTAGACAAAAAAGCTATTCTCCCCCGCAGGGGGGAGAATAGCCCTTTCCGCAAATGAAAG
>URJN01000082.1 GCA_900548125.1 uncultured Eubacteriales bacterium | reverse complement strand
GCAGCCCCTTAATCTGTGTCTTGACTGTCACGACCTCGACACAGCGGGCGTTTGCAATGTCCTTGACCTTCATCCCGTCGAGCAGATAGCGCACAAGGCTTCTCTCCGCCGGAGTCAGCTGGGATACGTTGTTGATAAAAAACAGCAGGCTCTTTTCCGAGCGGCGAAGGCGGGAATATTCCTTCAGCACCGTATGCTGAACGCGCGCGCCGAGCATCGGCTCGCCCTCATACGCCTTGCGGATATGCAGCAGCAGCTCATCCTCCGGACAGCCCTTGACGACATAATCCACCGCGCCCGCGCCCATCGACATGAGAATCATGTTCTCCGTTTCGTGCGCCGTCAGAAAGATGACGATGGCATCCGGATTTTCAGACAGAATGTTCTCCGCCGCATGAATGCCCGCCGTCGTCGTTTCCATTTCGATGTCCATCAGGATGACGTCGTAATCCGTTTCGGCAGCGAGCTTTTCCGCCTGCGCGCCGCTCTCCGCCGTGCCGACGACCTGCATGTCCTCCTGCGCATTCAGGGTATCGCAAATGTCTTCCCGAAGCAGCGCAAAGTCATCCGCAATCAGTATTTTAATCATTTGATCACCTGTCCTGCACATATTTGGGCAGCAGCACGAAGAAGGACGTCCCCCTCCCCGGTCTGCTTTCTACCCGAAGGCTTCCGACATGCGCCCTGATGATGGTTCGCACATGGTAAAGCCCCATGCCCCAGCTTGTGTTGCTGTTTTTGGAAGAATAAAACGGTTCAAATATCTTTTTCTGCTCTGCCTTGGTCATGCCGCAGCCGTCATCGCGAACCTCCAGCACGGTATACAGCCGCTCTTTATGGCTCACCAGCTCAACGGCGCGGTCGCCATGACCGACGGCGACGTTCGCCTCCCACGCATTGGTCAGCAGGTTGTACAACGCTTCGCTCAGGTAGTTCTGATCCGCCAGCACTGTCACATTTTCGTTTACATCGGTTTTCAGCCGCGCGTCGGGATACTTGTGATAAAAGCGTTCCAGCGTCGTTTCCTTGATTTGTCCGAGCGTCGTCGGCACAAGCGTCATCGACTTGTTCTTGACCGTGCGATACAGCTCTTCGCTGCGCGTGATAAGCATTTCGTTGCTCTGATGCAGCTGCTCCACGCAGGCGCGGATGCGGACAAGATCGGGTTCCTCCTTGTCCAGCTCCTGATAGATGCGCTTTTCGAGAATGCGGTTCGCCAGCAGCTGATTCTTGATGGAATGAACGAACACGGAAGCACCCGTCCTCGCAATGTCGAACTTGCGCTCCAGAGCCATTTCTTCCTGATCGCTGAGAAGCGAATCCTGCGTATAGTGCATCAGGCTGACCGTGCCGAGTGCGCCGCAGATGATGTTGACGACGACGATGGTTACATAGCCCGCCATGGTCGGCGCGTATTGCAAATAGCCGATGCCCTTGTTCCAGATGTAGTCATAGCTGTAAAACTGGTAGACCTGCGCGGGATCCTGCCCGCAGTAGAGCAGATAAAGCCCGCTGAGCGCAACGTGGCAGACGACGATGCCGATAAACTGCTTTCGGCAAAAGCGCATCGTGATGGCAAAAAGTTCCTGAATGAGCAGGAACAGCGCAATGGCAACGTACGCCGTAATCCACCAATACGACCCCTCCACCAGCACATTGTGCATGATGGGTAACTTCCCCACGATAAACCGGAATACAGGCGGGAAATACACCGTCAGCGTCACGGCAGGCAGAAGGCAGATCCATTTCTGCACATCGGGATGCCGCCTGAGCCAGCCAATCATGGAATATTGCAGCGCACTCTCCAGCAGGAACAGCGGGAAGAGATAGCGTCCGATGGCGATGATATAGCCGAGCGTATCAAGCGTAATAAACAGATATTGCAGCTTAATCCTCAAGGTTTGCGAGAAAAAGAGAAAGCTGATGATATTTCTGGAATAGCCGCCTTTTTTGGCAATAAAAATGAGTATTCCCGAAAACTGCACCATCAGGCTGCAACACATGCCCAGCAGAAACAGCGATTCGCGGTTTCGTTTGGTCAGCATCGTAAAGCCCGCGGCGATGAGCAAAAGCCCGATAAGCAGAAACAGCATAACTTTAACCTTTACGTTGGGCTGCCGCCCAAGCCCCTTCTTCGCTTCGTGAATGAAACAGACTGATTCATCTATGGATGAATGGAAAATCCAAAATCTTCGGATTTCCGGCAGGGCGCAGAACGACTCCCCGCCTATTCCAACGTTTCTGTAAGTTAAGTTCGCGATTTCCGAGGGAAACTCCTTTTTTACAGCAAAAGCATTGAGCCGCCCCACGCAAGGGCGACCCAATGCCAAGGGCTTTTCGATTTTAGAGCTTACTTGTCGGCTTCGGTCATGACGTCAAAGAGCACATACTCGGCAACGTCCGGAGCCGGATCCTTTTCAACCGCGCCAGCCTTGACAAAGTTGTCGCGCTGGAGCTCATAGTACTTCGCAACAGTGCCGTCCGCAGCGCCCTCGGCAACTTCCTTGCCGGTCAGCCACTGGGCGTCGCCGCGCTGATTGTAAACGGACTCATAGTCGGTAGCGGTCTGCTTGGCGACCCACTCGCTGACCTCGTCGTAATGCTCGTTCGCGCTGTAATCCATGCCCTTGAACAGAGCGCGGGTGAAGCGAACCAGCAGGTCATGGTTTTCCTCGCCGTACTTCGGCATGCAGATCCAGCTCGCCAGAGAAACGGTGGTGTCGGAGAAGGTCATGTTGTCGGTCAGCTTGGTGGCGTCCGGCAGCTCCTCAAGGATCTTCAGGCTGTTCGGGCTCCAGGTTGCGCAGGCGTCCACGCCGCCGGAGAGCATCGCGGTCACGATGGCGGAAGCGTCCATATCCATCGCCTTGATGTCGTCCATGGTCATGCCGGCCTTGTCGAGGGAGTTCTTGAGGATGTCCTCGGAAGAAGTTCCGGAAGAGTAGGCGACGACCTTGCCCTTCAGCTCTTCAACCGTCTTGATGCCCTTGCCGCCGATGAGCGCGTCGCCGTTGGAGATGTGGCTGAGCGCGAAGATGGAAGCACGGCCGTTGATGCACAGCTTGTGAGCGCCCTGACCGATGTAGCCCACGTCGATGGAGCCGCTTTCCATAGCAGCGATGATGGTCGGGCCGTCGGCGAACTCGACGAGGTTCAGGGTCAGACCCTCTTCCTCAAAGTAGCCCTTGTTGATCGCGGTCTCCACAGACCACAGGCTACCGTAGTTCGGCATGTAAGCGACGTTGAGCGTTTCGGCGACAGCCGCAGCTCCGATGAGCATGCAGGACAGAGCGAGCAGCACGGCGAGAAGTTTCTTCATGATGTTACCTCCTGAGTGTTGTCAGTTATTGTTAAGCGGAAAATTCCTATCCGCTTTGGGGCTTTTTTTACTTTCTGACCGCCAGATATTCCTGATAGACCTGGCTCCAGATGTGGTTCTTCAGCTCGTTGAATTCCGGCGTGAGCTTGGTTTCCTGCGTGCGCGGATACGGGATGTTGATATCCACGATATCCTTGATACGACCCGGGCGGGCGCTCATGATGATGACGCGCTGCGCGAGGATGATCGCCTCTTCGACGTCATGGGTGATGAAGAAGCAGGTCTTTTTCTCACGCTCCCACGTTTCCAGCAGTTCGGTCTGAAGCTGAGTACGGGTCTGGGCATCCAGCGCGCCGAACGGTTCGTCCATCAGCAGGACTTCCGGGTTGGCGGCGTAGGCGCGGGCGATTGCGACGCGCTGCTTCATGCCGCCGGAAAGCTCCTTGGGATAGTGGTCGGCGAACTTGACCAGATCGACCATCGCCAGATACTTGAGGGCTTCCTCTTCGGCTTCCTTGCCCTTGACGCCGCGCATTTCCAGCGCGAACATGACGTTCTTCTTGACCGTCAGCCACGGGAACAGGGCGTACTGCTGGAAGACGACGCCGCGCTCGGTGCCGGTTCCGGTGACTTCCTTGCCATCGCAGTAGACCTTGCCGCTGGTCGGCTCGGTCAGACCGGCGATGATGTTGAGCAGAGTCGATTTGCCGCAGCCGGACGGACCGACGACACAGATGAATTCGTTCTCGTGGATGTCCAGGCTTACGCCGTTCAGGGCGACCATTTCGCCGTTGCGGGTGTTGAACACCTTGCGGACATTGTCAATCTTGACGCGGACCTTGTCGCTGCCGGTCAGATTTCGCGCTTCTCCTGCCATGACGTGAGCCTCCTTTCTGCGGTCTTGATGAGCTTTTCAATGGTGATGCCGAGGATACCGATGATGATGATGTACAGCAGCATCGGCGCGGATTCAAACGAGTTGTTCAGGCTGCGGATTCGCATGCCCAAGCCCGCCATGGCGCCGGTGGATTCGGCGGCAATCAGGGTCGTCAGGGCAACGGACGCGCCCAGACGAATGGCGGTCAGGATGAACGGCAGGGTCGCCGGAGCGATGACGCGGATGAAGATATCCTTATCGGTCGCGCCGAGAACCCGCGCCGCCTTGATGAGCGTTTCATCGACGTTGATAACGCCCTGATAGATTGTCACGCACATGATGAGGAAGCACGCAATCGTGATGACGATAATCTGCGGCTTGCGGCCGACGCCGGCGGCGATAACAATCAGCGGAACATACGCCAGAGGCGGAATGTTGCGGATGAACTGAATCCACGGCTCGATGATGTAGCGAACCGGCTTATACCACGCCATGAGGATAGCGACCGGCAGGGCGATGACGAAGCCCAGCGCATAACCGGACACGACGGAAATCAGGCTGGAGGAGATATCCTTCCAGAGCACGCCGCGGTCAATCATGGTCTTAATCGAGCTGAGAACCTTGAACACATTCGGAAATGCGCGGGAGGTCGCGGGGATGACGGACAGCAGCGTCCACAGTCCCATCGCCGCTGCAAACGAGATGAGCAGCCACACCTGATGAGGAATGCGATCCGCAAGGCTCCCTTTCTTATTCTTCTTTTCCATGTCTTTCTCCTTGTCCATTTTCCTAAAAATGTCTTTCGATGTTTTGATTATACGTCAACCATTTACAAATTAAAAGGGTGAAATTCCATCATCCCTTAATGAAATCAGCTTCTCCAGCGGCTCGCCGATCAGCGGTGCGCACCAGTCCATAAACGCCTGCGTGACGCCGTTGCCCGCCGCGTTGATGTATTCGTCCGGCATCTTCTTTTCCACCAGCATCACATCGTTTACGTCGATGAGCGTGGTTCGGACGCGATAGGGCGACGTGCTTTCGCGAATGAAGCCGACCATCTTGCCGCTCTCCCCCGCGCATGCCGCACGAACCGCTTCCGCGCCCGCGAGAATCGCTTCTTCCCTGTCCACCTTGGAGGACAGCGGAATGGATGCACGCCCCAAAAGCCCCGGCTTCTCGCTGCGCGCCTTGTAGCCCAGATGCTTGATGACCAGATTCGCCAGATGCGCGGATACATCGCCGAAGTACGTCGCGCGCCCGACCTTGAAAACCGGCTCAACAATCGGCTTGCCGTCCTTGTCCTTCAAGCCCTCGCTCGCCACGACAACCACGCCGCGCTTTTTCTCAATCAACGCCTTCACGTCCGCCAGATACTGCGCCTCGTCAAACGGTCTTTCCGGCAGATAAATCAAGTCCGGACCGTCTACGCCAGCCTGACGCGCCAGCGCACTCGCCGCCGTGATCCAGCCCGCGTTGCGTCCGCTCGCCTCGATGACGACCACGTGAATCGGTAAGCCGTGGACGTCCGCCGTCACCTCCGCGACACTCTGCGCAATGTAGCGCGCCGCACTGCCGAAGCCCGGCGCGTGGTCGGTTACGGCGATGTCGTTGTCCATCGTTTTGGGAATGCCCATCACGCGGATGTCCGTTCCTGCCAAAGCACGGCAGAGCTTGCCGCAGGCGTCCATCGTTCCGTTGCCGCCGTTCATCAGCACGTACTTCGCACCGTATTCAACGCACTTCTGCGCTAAGAGCCGATAATCTTCCTCCTCCAGCGCATCGCGGGACGTGCCGATTGCGCTGCCCGGCGTGCGCTCCAGCATCTCCAGCTCTGCTTCCGAAATGTCCGTCAGATCGCGTACATGACCTTGCATCAGCCCGCCCGTGCCGCCGATTGCCGCCAGAATGCGGTCAACGTTCGGCTCTTTCTGAGCCTGACGGATTGCGCCGGCAAGCGATGCGTTGATGACCGCCGTCGGACCGCCGCCGTGGATGAGGATTAGATTGCCTTTCATACTGCATTACCCTTTCACCAAGTGTTCCTCGCGCTTCTTTGCGATTCTCTGTTGTTTTTATCATATCATAGTATTGTTTTTTGTTAAGTGTGAAAAAAACTCATCCCCTTCTTAATACCGCCGCGAAGCGAAGAAGGGAGTCTGAGGGGGAATCCCCCTCAGGCGGGTTTGGGCGGCAGCCCAACGTAACCCCCGTTCCCCATATCGCGAAGCGAATAGAAGCAAGAATCAGGGAGCGAAGCGAAACCTGATTCCGCTCCCCTCTCATCGAGCCGCTAACCCTGTTTTCCCCCCAATCCCCCGCAAATCAACCGCATACAAAAGGGACTTGCTGAGTTTCGACACTGAGCAAGTCCCTTTTCATATACAGTTGTTTTTCGGCTACCGCAAAGCGATAACATCATTAAGGGGCATAGAAGTTCCGTCCCCTTATGAGGCTTGGGGCAACGCCCCGACCGCCCCTTCTTTACGCCTTCGCCAGCTCCACAGCAATCTGCGCCGCCGCGCGCGCGTTATTGAACGCCAGCTGAATGTTGGTCTTGAGGCTGTCGCCGCCGGTCAGCTCCACAATGTGCGCCAGCAGGAACGGCGTGATGTTCTTGCCCTTGACGCCGGCTTCATCCGCCATTGCCATCGCCTTGTCGATGACCGCGCTCATCTCGTCAAAGTCCATCGCGTACTCTTCCGGAACCGGATTGCCGATGAGCATGCCGCCCTGCAAGCCCATGCCCCACTTCGCCTTGGCAATCGCAGCGACGTCCGCCGGAGTCTTGGCGTTGCAGTCAACGCCGAAACCGCTCTTACGGCAGTAGAACGCCGGGAAATCATCCGTGTTCAAGCCCAGCACCGGAACGCCCATCGTCTCCAGATATTCAAGCGTGCGCCCGATATCCAGAATCATCTTCGCGCCTGCGCAGATAACCGCAACCGGCGTATGCGCCAGCTCCTGCAAATCCGCGCTGACGTCCATCGTCACTTCGCCGTGACGATGCACGCCGCCGATGCCGCCGGTCGCAAAGACGTGGATGCCCGCCATATTCGCCAGAATCATCGTGGTCGCAACGGTCGTCGCGCCCGTCAGCTTCTGCGCAACAACGATCGGCAGATCGCGGCGGCTGACTTTCAGCACGCCCTTCGCTTCGCACATGCGAACCAGTTCCGCCTCGGTCAGACCGCACTTGAGCCGTCCGTCGATAATCGCCATCGTCGCCGGAATCGCGCCCTGCTCGCGGATGATTTTCTCGACATCGCGCGCAAAGCTCAGGTTCTCCGGATACGGCATGCCGTGGCTGAGAATCGTGCTTTCCAGCGCGACGACCGGCTTGCCGGTGCGAACGGCTTCCTCGATTTCGGGGGTGATGTCCATGTACGCCTTCAGATCAAAATTGCTCATTTGATATACTCCTTTACCATATTCTCAATCGCCGCGGGACTCATCTCGCGGCTGATGGTGTCGCTTGAAGAAATGGCGACCATGCCCGCGCCCATGCCGAAGGCAAGCGTGTCCTCCGCAGAATAGCCGTGCCGGGTCGCGTAGATGATGCCCGCCAGCGATGCGTCGCCCGCGCCGGTCGCGTTCACCATGCCGTCAAAGGCGCGGCTCGCGCCCCAGATGGCGCCCTCGGGTCCCTTGTAGAACATGCCGTCCTTGCCGAGGGACACGAACACGCGGCGCACGCCCTTGCCCCGCACGATATCGCACGCCATCTCGACGTTTTCCGGCGTATCCACAGGGCAGTCGCTCAGGATTTCCAGCTCCATGCGGTTGGGCTTGATGGTGTCAAAGCATCCGATATACGGGCGAAGCTCCCTCGCCCATGCCGTGGAAACCGGATCGAGATACAGCGGTCTGTCGCAGACCTGTGACAGACGCTCGATGGTTTTAGCGGAAAGATTGCCGTCGCAGACCACCAAATCCGCCCCGCAGAGCAGGTCGCGCGACTCGTCAATAATCTGCGGATTGAGCTGCTTGATGATATGCATATCGCTCATCGCCAGCAGCATATCGCCGTCGCCGTCCATGATGGAGATATAGCTGGAAGAACGCTCGCCGGGCAGTACGCGCGCCGCGCGCATGTCGATGCCCGCCTTTGTACACCCTTCAAGGATGCCGCGCCCCTGCACGTCATCGCCTACAACGGTAATCAACCGAACATCCTCACCCAGCCTTGCGAGATTTTCGCAGATATTCCGGCAGACGCCGCCCAGGGACGTATGCAGCGAACCCGGGTTGGAATCGCGCATGATGAGCTGTCTGTCGCTCCTGCCGTGAATATCCATATTTGCGCCGCCGATACCGGCAATATAACCCATGCTCAGAAAAACCTCCCTGCTTCAAAAGCAGCTTTGCCCGCTTCCTGTATGTTCCTGCTTATTTTACCGTTTTTTGCGCTAAAATGCAAGAAAAAATGCAGCGCGCTTCATTTTCCGAACGTTCTTCATA
>URJN01000081.1 GCA_900548125.1 uncultured Eubacteriales bacterium | reverse complement strand
GATACGGTCATTTGTGATATTGATACGCTGTACCGCTGTAAGACGGTTCTTTATCAGCGACTGTAAGCTCTTCTGAAGCTCCGGATAGCCCTCAAAGCCCATTTCTATGGCAAAGCGCACGACCGTGGATTCGCTCACGCCTACGCTCTCGCCCAGTCGGCTGGCCGTCATGAACACAGCTTTGTCGTAATGCTCAACGATATATTGGGCGATCTTCCGGTGTCCCTTGCTCAGTCGGCGGCCTGAATGGTTCAGCCGCTCGATCATGTCCTGCATATCCTGCATAATTCTTGACCTCCCAGGCAAAACGCCCACTTTTTCTTTGGTCTTATTCTATCAAAACCATGAAAAAAATGCAAGAAGTTTCGCGCTTCCTGCATGATTTTCTCTTATAAAGCGTTCCGTCGGGCTGTCGTTCAAGCCTGTTTGAAGGATTTTATTTTTCAAGTCTCCTCTGCCTTGCGCTGTTGAGTCCGCTGCGAGTGAGGAAAACGCGCAAAGAGCGAATCTCTTTGCCGAGCGTGTCTCTCAGATTTTGTCCGCCAGTGCTTTCGTCGCGGCGTCATGCGTCAGGTCGAAGGACAAAACCGTTATCGTCGCATAACCGCGGCGCAGCCATGTATAATCATCCTCGCCGTCTTCCATGGTCTTGTCCAGCACGCCGTTCAGGGTATAATGAACGACGCCGTCCTCTCCGACATGCGGCTCATAGGTTTCCAGATAGCGAAGCGCGCGCAGAGAGGTCGCCTTCAGCCCCAGTGCCTCGTCGTTTTCCGGATAATTCAGATTCAGCAGCGAGCATGCCGGCAGCGTCTGCGCCTTTGCCTTGTTAAAGACCTCGACCGCCAGTGCCGCCGCCTTGTCGTAGGTATCTTCGCGCTCATAGCCCAGCGAAACCGCCATCGCAGGCTTGCCGCTCAGCGCACCTTCCATCGCCGCGCCGATCGTTCCCGAATACAGGACATCCGAACCAGCGTTGTAGCCGTGGTTGATACCGGAAAGAACCGCTTCCACCTCCGGACAGAGCGTTTCCACCGCCAGCTTCACGCAGTCTACCGGCGTGCCGTCGATTGCCCACGCCTTCACCGCGCCTTCAAACGCCGTTTCCTTCGCCGTCAGGGGTCTAAAGAGCGTCATGCTGTGGCTTGCCGCGCTGCGCTGACTGTCCGGCGCGGCAACATAAACCTCATGTCCGGCTTTCGCGAACGCCGAAACCAGTGCCTTGATTCCCGGCGAAAAAATGCCGTCATCGTTGGAAATCAAAATCTTCATTTCTGTTTTTCACTCCCTTATTCATCGTAATCCCGAAACATAAATGCCGTCATGACGCCATCCTTGCTCTCAAACTCGATTCGGATGTCATAGGGCAATATGTTGCGGAAAACCATGTCCTTCGTATTGCTGACTGTCGCATCGTAGCCCGCCGGCAGGTACTTCGTCCCGCCCTGCGAATGCCAGTTCATATCCTCAATCACCGCCGGAACCCGCAGAACGATGTTATACAGCGTGCTGCATACCTGACAGACCCCGCCGCCGTAGCCCATCGAGCTTTCGCCCGAAAGAATCGGTGCTTCGCGGTAGCCGTTCTCCTTCGTATACGGACCGCAGACCGCGTTGAAGGAAAAGCTCTCGCCAGCCCCTACGCGGATGCCGCTCAGCCGTTCGCTCGCCAGCATGATGTTGTAGACGCGCCCCGCGTTGCCCTCTTTGCTGGTTCCGGTGGAATAAAACGTCGTAAACGCATAGAGCAAATCTCCGGGCTGTGCGTCGCTCCAGCTGATGAAATCGTAGATTTTGAGCTTATCCACGCCCAGACTGACATTTTCTTCTTCCCTGCGATACGGAAAATAAGCACGTCCGTCCTTGATTTTCTCGATAGACAGCCAGCTTCCCGCGCTGACCTTGATGGGATAATGATACCCCGTCGGCGTAAAGAGCGTATCGGTCAGCACATAGCCGACGGCGACATGCTCGCTTGTACCGGGCATCGGTCCCTGAAACGGATCCTTGCGCTGAACCAGCTCGACATATTTCGTGTTGACATAGCCCTTCCGCCCTTCAAAGGCGATGGCTGTCCATTTCCGTCCCTTTTTGTAGACGTCCACGACCGTGCCTTCGTCGATTTTGCCCAGCACCGCCGCGTCCTCCGCACCCCACTTGTAAACGGTCATCGCTTTCCCGATGACGCCGTAAAAGAGTGCCTCTTCCTCAACGCTCGACGCCTGCGCTTCTTCGCTGACCTGCTGCTCTTCTGCCGCCGCACCGCCCGCAAAAAGCAGCAGCAGACAGAGCATCACCGCGCATCCTCGTTTTTTCATCAGCTTGCCCGATAGACGCGAACCGTCAGCACGCCGCCGACCGCCTGAAGCGCAAACCGGATATCATACGGCAGAACGTTTTGCAGCCGCAGATCGATATTTCCCTTGCCGACCGCCGCATCCATGTCCAGCGGCACATAGCTGATGCCGTAGGAGGAATGCACCTGCGTTTTGATGACGCTGATGGGAATCTGCAAAATGGCGTTGTACAGTGTCGTGGAAACCTGGCAGATTCCGCCGCCGTAGCCCAGCTTCTGACTGGAAACATAATTGACAATCGGACCCATCTCGTATCCGTTGGATTTGGTATACGGCGCGCAGTAGTCGTTAAAATAGAATTTCTCGCCGGACGGCACGATGACGTTATTCAGCCGCTCCACGCCCTGCATGATGTTATGCAGGCGTCCGACCTGCGTCTGCGTGCTTTGCTGCGGGTCGTAATACGTCGAGAACACCGAAATCAGGTCGCCGACCTGCGCCTCATTCCACGGATGAACGACCTCCAAATCGAGGCTGCTCGTCGCGCTGATTTTTCCCGTGATGCGGTCATACGGCAGCGTAACGGACATATCCTCCCCAAGCGCACTGACCGCCATCACTGCACCGCGCGGAACCGTCCGGAGCGATTCTCCGGTTTCGTTATCCAGAATCTCCGTTTCGCTCACCGCAACCGCCGCATAGGGATAAAAGACCACGCCCGGAACATACGCCCCGTAGGGATCGTAACGCTGGAAATAGCGCAGATGGCTGCGAAGCACATAGCCTTCCGCGCCGTCTTTCTTGACATGCGCCCATTGCTCGTCGATATCCATCACGTCAACGGTTTCGTTTTCGTAAACCGTGCCGATCAGCTTCGCGTTCTCATCCTTTTCCTTGCGGATGGAGAGGTTTACGTCCGCCGTCGCGCTGTATACCGCGACGAATTCGGGCTTCGGCTGATATTCCTCCGGCAACTCGATGCCCTCATGCGCCGGTGCGAGCTGCCCGATATGGCTGCCCAAAACATAGCCGCGCACACCCTGCTTGACCACGGCAAACCACGGGTCGCCCAGCTCGGTGACGTATACCGTTTCGCCCTCGGCAAGCATATGCAGCTTGAGCGCGGATTTGCTCTTTTCCGCGCGGATGGTCAGCTCGCGCGTCGCAACGCCGATATACTGCGCGTCCGCTTCGTCGTTGTAGCCCGCCGCGGCAGCCAAATCCTCGACGTTTTTGCTGAGAACATAGCCGACCACACCGTTTTGATCAACCTTTGTCCATGTATCGTCGAATTCAACGATATTGATGAGTTCGCCTGCCGCCACGCTGCCCAGCTTCTGCGCGGACGTGGATTTTTTCGCTCGTATCGTCATGTCCTTGGAAACGGTTCCCGTATAAAGGATATCCTCAGCCAGTGCCTGCGAGACCACAAGCATCAGCGCAAGGAATACCCATGCGATGCACTTTTTCATGCGTCTATCCTCAATATCCTGATTTTGACACCCGATGTGAAAAAAAGGGCTGCGCGAGAAACCCTGCCCCGCATCAGCCCTTTTGTACAGCCTTATATGTTGCGCTTACTCTTCGCCGTTGTCGTCGCCGTCTTCTTCAAAGACCTTGCGGTGGCAGTTCGGGCAAAGATGCTCCTCTTCCATATCAAAGGCGTCCTCATCAAAGAAGATGACCGTGCCGCAGTGCGGGCACTCGTACTCGATCAGTCCGTCGCCGTCCTCATCGTCGTCGTCATCATCATCCTCTTCGTCATCCTCGTCGTCCTCATCCTCAGAGAAGAGTACCTCCTCCAAGTCGCTGACGTCGCTGTCGATTTCCTCGACATATTCGGACAGCTCGCTCACGCGCTCGTCGGTCTCCTCGCATTTGCCTGCGAGGGCTTCCATCGTGTCAATCATGGCGAGCATCAGTCTGCCCTGTTCGGTTTCAGCGTTAACGCCGAGCCCCTCAGCCAAACCCTTGAGATAAGCAACCTTTTCGCCGATTCTGCTCATGGTTACGCCGCCTTTCTCTCGCTGTTCAGCTTACGCGCGGGACATGTAGGAGCCGTCGCGGGTATCGACGCGGATCTTGTCGCCGATGTTGATGAACAGCGGCACCGCGATCTGATAACCGGTCTCCAGCGTAGCCGGCTTGGTGGTGTTGCTGGTGGTGTCGCCCTTGAAGCCCGGCTCGGTGTCGGTAACCTCCAGCACGACGAAGTTCGGAGCTTCAACGGAGAACGCCTTGCCCTTGAAGAAGCGGACGGTCGCCATGGTCTCTTCCTTCATGAAGCGGATCGCGTCCTCGACCTGATCGAAGGTCAGCGGGATCTGCTCAAAGGTCTCCTGATCCATGAAGTAGTAGAATTCGCCGTCGTTGTAGACGTACTGCATCTCCTTGGTCTCGATGGTCGCGCGCGGCTGCTTATCGGTCGGGTTGAAGGAGCGCTCGACCACAGCGCCGGTCATCACGTTCTTGAGCTTGGTGCGGACGAACGCAGCGCCCTTGCCCGGCTTAACGTGCTGGAAATCAACGATCGTCCAGACGCCGCCCTCCCACTCAATGGTAACGCCCTTACGGAAATCGCCTGCAGTAATCATGTGGAATCCCTCCATATATGTATCTGAAATATCTGATGCACGCCAAACGCCGCCGCATCAAGGGCGACGTCGTAATCAGCAATATGCACTCGTGCCTTGATTTTATCACGTCTTTTTCAATAAATCAAGTATTTTCATCAAGAACGCGCCTGTTGCCGCTTTTTTCTTGCCGTCTTGGGCGGACACTCCGCTCTTTCAGAGCTTCACGTCGCAGATTTGCCATGTATCTCCTGTTTCATTGGGAAGCACATCAGCCTCCCGTCTCAAATGCGTGTTTCAGCCTTTCCAGTGCCTTCTTTTCGATTCGTGAAACGTAAGAGCGGGAGATGCCCAGCTTGTCGGCGACCTCCTGCTGTGCGTAGATTTTTCCGTCCATCAAGCCGTATCGCATGCGGATAACAGTCGCCTCCCGTCCCCGCAGACATTTTTCCGCCAGCACGCGGACGCTTTGCAGACTGATGCGCCGCTCCACCTCGCCATGCACCTCGCCGCCATCCGTGCCTAATACGTCGATGAGCGTAATTTCGTTTCCCTCTCGGTCAACGCCAATCGGCTCCTGCAGGGACACATCGCCCCTGCGCTTCTGGCTTGCGCGCAGACACATGAGGATCTCGTTTTCAATGCACCGCGCACAATAGGTGCTCAGCTGTGTCCCCGATTCGGGTTTGTAGGTGTTGACGCCCTTAATCAGCCCCACCGTGCCGATTGAAATCAGGTCATCCGCGTCATAGCCCGGCACGGTGTATTTTCGGGCGATATGCGCGGCAAGACGAAGGTTATGCTCAATCAGCGAAGCCCGCGCCTCGCCGTCCCCCGCCTGCATGCGCTCAATCATACGCGCTTCTTCTTCCCTGCCCAGCGGTTTGGGAAACGCCGTTCCCCGCGCCAGATATCCCAGAAAAAACAACGCATCCTGCAAAAGCAGGAGCGTCAGCCCTGCAAACATGCACATCACCTCTTGCGAGCTTATGCGCGGCTGCCTGTCCATTACGCCATCCCCGTCCGCCTCGCTTTTCACACTCTGTCCTATTTCCGCAGATCATGTACAGCGCATCGTCCGCTTCGCCGAGTAACCGATTGGATGACTTTTCTATTGACATTCCCGCGAATCCGCGTATAATGGATTTAAGGAACACTTGTTCGTATTTTCTGAGGTGAACGACATGGAACGAGTCATTCTGCATTGCGACGCCAACAGCTATTACGCTTCCGTTGAATGCCTGTATACCCCCCAGATTCGCGAAAAGCCCGTCGCCGTCGGCGGCGATGTCGCGGCGCGGCACGGCATCATCCTGACCAAAAACCCGCTTGCAAAATCCTTCGGCGTCAAGACCGGCGAACCCATCTGGCAGGCCAAGCAGAAATGCCCCGGTCTCGTCTGTGTCCCGCCGGATTTTCCGCTGTATATGCGTTTCAGTCAGCGCATGCGCAAGCTGTACGAAAGCTATTCCGACCGCGTCGAGCCTTTTGGACTGGATGAAGCGTGGCTGGATCTCAGCGGACGCGGCGTGACCCTGCGCGACGGCGCACGGATTGCCGATGAGATTCGCTGTCGCGTCAAAAACGAGCTGGGCATCACCATTTCCGTCGGCGTCGCCAACAATAAGGTCTTTGCCAAGCTGGGCAGCGATATGAAAAAGCCGGACGCCGTCACCGCGCTGTATCCGGAGAACTACGCCCGTCAAGTCGCCCCGCTTTCCGCAGGCGAACTGCTCTATGTCGGGCCCAGTACCCAGCGGCGGCTCGCCTCCATCGGCGTGTATACCATCGGCGACCTCGCCCGATGCAGCGAAACGCTGCTCACCCGTCTACTCGGCAAAAACGGTGCTCTGCTCAAAGCCTATGCCTCCGGCAGCGACACCTCCCCCGTCATGCCCTGCACGCATACCCGCACCATCCAGTCCGTCGGCAACAGCACCACGCCGCCGCGTGACCTTGAAAATGCCGAAGATGTGCGCTGTCTTTGCTATCTGCTGGCGGAATCGGTCTGCGCACGCCTGCGCGACGGCGGTTTTCGCGCCCAATGCGTTCAATTCAGCCTGCGCAACAGCCAGCTCGTCACGCGCTCCGTTCAAACCACGCTGACCCGCCCCAGCAGCCTGACCGATGAAATCTCCGCCGCGGCATTTTCCCTGTTTGAAAAGAACTTTTCCACCGGATTTCCCTATCGCAGCATCGGGCTGAGCTGTTCCCGCCTCAGTCCGGATAATCTGCCCATTCAGCTGGATTTCACGGGCTGCGAAATGCAGCGATTGCGTCAAGAGAATCTTGAACGCTCGATTGACGGTCTGCGCCGCCGCTTCGGGCACGGCATCGTCACTCGCGGCGTCGTGCTGAGTCAGCGCGAGCTGCTCTCGCCCGTCGAGGAGCATATCGCCCAGCCCATGCGCAGTTTCACAGGAAAGGAGGGCGCATAAATGTCCGCCCATCGCGAAAATCCCGCGAAAATCTACGTTTCCGTTCGCGCCGATCATCTGCTTAACGGGCGCATCCGTCCCCTGATGTTCCGCGCCAAGGATGGGCCTGTCGTCCGGATCGACCGCATTCTCGACGAGCGCGAAGCCCCGTCCCTCAAGGCTGGCGGGCAGGGCATGCGCTATACCTGCCGCGTCGGTGAAAAACAACTCTATCTCTTTCACGATGACGTTTACTGGTTCATCGAAGCCGAATAACCGCACGCCGTCCCCTTTCCCGGAATACGATACAGTATCCCGATGAAAGGAGGACGGCGGAGTTTTTTTCTCCGTCAAAACCATATGGAAGAAAATCGAATCGTTTTGGATACGCCCGTTGCCCCGCTGCCGAACCCCGGCGAGGGTGGACCCGTCTATGATGACGAGGCACAGCTCCCCTCTGTCCCTCTCCCGAACCCCGGCGAGGGCGGGCCTGTCTATGACGACGGCGCACAGACGCCCGTCATTCCCCTTCCCAACCCCGGTGAGGGCGGGCCTGTCTATGACGACAGCACGCCAACGCCCATTATCACCTATCCTAACCCCGGCAATGCGATTCAGCCCTTGCCGACCACGCCGACGTTTTCTTACGCCGCCATTCGGTTTCTGAATGCCGCTTACGGCTATTCAGGTTTCCGGGCGTTTATCGGCAATCGCCGTGCGGCAAGCCTGCTCAGCTTCTCGGCAGTTTCGGCGTATAGCCGCGTGTCCTCCGGCTACCAGACCGTGACCATTACCGGCACGGACGGCTACATATACCTCCAAAAGACGCTTCCCTTTGAATCGGGCGGACGGTTCACCATTGCCATCATCAACCGCCCCGGCGGATTGGATCTGCTGAAAATCACCGATAATTGCTGTACCTACCCCACGCGGACAGCGCATTTCCGCGTCGGCAATCTCGCCCGGAACAGCGGTGCGCTTGACGTGCTGCTTCCCGACGGGCGCACGGTGTTCACGGATGTTCGCTTTAAAGAGGTCACCGCATTCAAGCGCATTTCTTCCGGTGCTTATGAATTTCTTTTCGCCGAAACCAATCAGCTTCCCGCGCCCGCCTATTCGGATATCGAAACGCTGGATTCCGCGTTCATCGGCGCGAATCCGCTTCCGGATACCGCCGCGTCGGTCTATCTGAATGTTTCCCGCGGCAGAGCCTATACCGTCTACCTGCTGCAAAACGGACAGAGCTATAACGCCATCAGCCCGCTGATTGTGGCAGACGCTATTCGATAATCCTAAAACCGATTCGCGTCTACAAAACAAGGGGGCTGTCAAGCTTAAACCGAACATTTCAAGAAATAAATATCTAGGCATTTGTGGATATGGGGCTTTGCCCCATCGCCCCACCAAAGGGCTTTCCGGTCGCCCTTTGGAAACCTTCG
>URJN01000080.1 GCA_900548125.1 uncultured Eubacteriales bacterium | reverse complement strand
ATACCCCGCTTGGGGATTTCATCCCCAAACCCCATCTCCGCTTCGCGGCGGCTTAAAGTCATATTCCATTTTCCCCCAGCTATCGCGAAGCGATAGCGTAGTGAAGGGTGCAGGGAACTCAGTTCCCTGCCGGGAGCTTGAGGGCAGAGCCCTCAACGTCCCCCACCCCCGTCACTTTCTCTTCGTTACCTTCCGCACAAACGTAAAGAGCTTGTCTTCGATTTCGCTGCTGTACTTCAGCGCAAAATAGAAGATGCAGACGCCGACCGCGCCCAGAATCACCCATGCCCAGATTGGCAGGCTCAGCGAACCGCTTCCCAGCAGCGCCGCAACAATCAACCCCCACGGACGCGCCAGTATCATAATCGCCGTAAACCGCCCCAGCGAGATATTCGTCAGCCCCGCCAGCATGCACAGCGCATCGTCCGGAAAAAACGGAAACAGCATCGTCAGAAAGAGAAACATGTCCTGCTTCTCCTCGATGACCGGCAGATACTTGTCCATCACGCCCTTGTCCAGAAAACGCTGAATCGCGTTCCGCCCTAGCGCACGCGCCGCCAGAAAAACGATCATCGAACCGGCAACCACCGCCAGCACGCCTAAAATCATCGCTTTCCAAAATCCCAGTGCCAACGCGCCCGCCATCATCGAAATGTTGCTCGGGATCGGCGCGACAATGACCGTCATCATCTGCAAGAAGAAGTACACGACGCCCGCCCATGCGCCCGCGCCGGAAATGACCTCGCGCAGCTCTTCCACCGAGTTGATGCGCTCAAAGACGCCCGTTTTCCAGAGCGCATAGCCGCATCCCGCCAGCGCCGCAATCACGGCAAGCGCAACGACGAGCCTGCGCACGGTTTTTCTGTGTTCTTTCATCTGAATAAAGCCTCTCTAAAATACCAGAATCGCAATCGTATATCCGAATATAAACCACAGCAGCAGCGCCCCGCTGATGCACAGCATGATCACATGCGCATCCTTTTTTCGGAATGCACTCGCCTGCATCAGCGGCAGGGCGCAGAGTGCATACAGATACCGTGCGCCGGAAAGCAG
The DNA here is from genome assembly GCA_900548125.1 of uncultured Eubacteriales bacterium. Taxonomy (GTDB): domain Bacteria; phylum Bacillota; class Clostridia; order Christensenellales; family Aristaeellaceae; genus Ventricola. The sequence continues at coordinate 7,779 of URJN01000080.1, read as the reverse complement.
CCACGTCGGCGAAAGCACGATCGCGACATAGACAAAGCTGTACGCCGCCAGATCAAACGGGAGCTTTTTCTGCTCAAATGCCAGCATGGTATACATATATGCCATTGCCAGCCCCTGAAACACCCATGTAAACAGCCAATCGTCCTCGCCGAACGTCGAAAGAATGTAGTACATCGTCTGTCCGGCGGATTGCCAGAAGGAACCCGCCTCCTGATACCAGTTTTCCCTTTGATAGGTCAGGTACATCATCGGATCGCCCGTGACCGCCCAGTTGATTGCCCAGTAGATGAACAGCCCGCAGAAAACCAGCAGAACCTGACCCACGCAGGCAAGCAACGCCTTCGCCTTCACGCCCTCCCGCGGTATCTTGGCAAGGAACGCGATAATGAACAGACCGGAAACGATAACCCCCGGCATGCGCGTCAGCGCGCTGAACATGCCGCACAGCGCCGCCGCCCACGGATGCCCGCGCCGAAGCAGGCAGACCGCCGCCAGCGTCAGGCAGATGAACAGGGCTTCCGTATATACGCATCCCAAAAAGACACTCAAGGGGTTCAGCAGGAAATAGGCGACCGCCAGCCGTGCGCCCCGCTCACCGAGCTGCATCTGCGCCAAGTCATAGAGCAACGCCGCCGCTGCCGCCGAGCAGACCAGTGAAACCGCCGTCCCCGCCGCAAACAGATTTCCGCCCGTCAGCGGTGAAACCAGCCGCATCAGCAGCGGATACAGCGGAAAGAATACCAGCCTGAGCCGCTCGTCGCCGACGGCGGTGTAGCCATCCTGCGCGATGCCAATATAGTGGCGCGTGTCCCAATGCAGCCAGAGCTGCTCAAACGAATCGGCAAAGGACAGTTCGCCCACGCCCAGCACGCGGTAAAAGCCATACGCCAGCAGCATGGCAGCCAACCGACTGAGCAGCGCAACGCCCGCCGCCCACGCCATCCGACGCAGAGGAATTGAACTTTGTTTCTTCGCCAAACCGTCTGCTGTTTCCTGCCCGCGCATCAGTCGGGTCAGTCTGAACCATAATTGAACGCCGCATGCGCCCATGAGCAAAATGGACGCTGCGGCGGTCATCATTTGTAAAATCTGTTTTCCCGCGTCGGTCATGACGTTCACCGTTTCCTTGTTTTCTGCGGTGTCTTGGCGGGACGATACGCATCGTGAACATTCACACGCGGCGGAAGCGACGCGATGCCGGAAACATCGTTCTCATCCTCTTCCTCGATGAGCTTCGCCATGCGTCCCATCAGTCCGCCTTGCTTTTTCGCTTTCGCGGACTTTTCCGCCGTCGCTCTGGTCTGCTCTGCCGCCTGCTGCACCTGCGGCCAGCGGGGCGGATCGGGCAGATTTTCGACCGTTTCTCCGGTCACATAGTCGCTGTACGTCATCGGACGCTGGGGCGCGCGGCGGCGGCGCGCGGAAGTCGTTTCCGCTGTATTCTGCTGACTCTGCTGTGCCATTTGCGCGTCATACGCCGCTTTTTCCTGACGATATCGCGCCATGTCCTGCTCATACTGTGCCTTCTGCCGCTCGTATTCAGCCAACTGCCTCTGATATTCCTCCTGAGCAAGCCGTGCCTGTTCGTCCTCGTAGGCTTTCTGCGCGGCGATTCTGCGCTGCTCCTCCTCGCAGGCTTTCTGCGCGGCAATCCTGCGCTGCTCCTCCTCGCAGGCTTTCTGCGCGGCAATCCTGCGCTGCTCCTCCTCGTAGGCTTTCTGCGCGGCAATTCTGCGCTGTTTCTCTTCTCTTGCGGCGCGTTCGGCTTCGGCTTTCTGCCGTGCTTCCTCCTGCATCTGCAATTGCCACGCGGCGATTTCCGCCTTGCGCCGCTCGACCTCCGCCGCGCCCGGACCTTCGCTGTGTACAGCAGCATAACGCTGCGTGCTTTCCATGTTCTCGCGCGGTGCCGCCTGTGCGCCGTATTTCATGCCCGGATACGCGCCCAGTTCGGCATCCGGAACGCTTTCCGCCTGACGCATGACCTCCTGCTCCTGCCGTGCATCCAGCCGCGGCTGTTCCAGCGGAAGCCACTGTTCCTCATCAGATTCATCCCATTGCGCTTCTTCGGCAGGCGCGCTCGGCTGACGTTTTGCCTTTTTGCGCTGCTTCCGTTCTTCTTCCTCTTCTTCTTCCGGGGAGGGCAGATGCAGAAAACGGCGTACGCGGCGTGCCCAGAGATGATAGGGCTTCCAGCGAACCAGCCACACCAGCCAATCGATCACCAGCCCCGCCGCGAGCATGATGACCACGAGCATCACCCAGTTTTTGCCCAGGAATTCCAGCAGCGTCATATGATCCGTGGTAAACAATGCCCAAATCGAGTTGACCAGCGCACGCACCCAGCTCATCAATACGTTAAACAGCGAATCCGCGAGTGTTCCCATGTTGCCTCCAAATCGTGATGTAGATCTTTCCGTACAGCCCTAATGACAGTCAGGAAGTCAGGAAATCCATAAAGCCATCCCTTCCGGCGCAGCCTTCTTCTCCGCTTTGTGTCTGCCATCCGATTTCCTTTGAAATCTAAACAAAAATCCGGTCGCGATGGACGACCGGAAAGCGGCTTGCGCCAAACGAATCGGCGTCATACCGGCTGCATAACCAACCTACTTATTTCGAATGACCACCGAGATCTGCGGCGACGCAAGCGCACAGGTAAATTCCGGCGCATTGTCGATATGAACCTGAACCGGCAGGTTGTACGTTCCCGCTTCCAATCCGGAAACATCGACAAACAGCCGGATATCTTCCGTAGACAGCGCGCCGATAAAGCCGTATCCGCCCGTCAGCTGAATGGTCGTCCTGCCCATCTCGGCGTTCGCAATCTTGTCATCCGTCAAGCCTTCAATCTGAATCGGCACCTGGCGAATCGTCCGCTCGATCTGCTTTTCCGCAATATGTGCCGTTACGCCAATCTCCGTCGGCAGCGTATTTTCAACGCCCGTCTGACGGCGCAGGCGGACATAGCCGCTGACGTCGTCCGTTGCGCCGGTGATATCCAGCGGCGAATCGGTCGTCAGCTCCGTCAGCGCATCAAGAACCTCCTGCCGCGCAGCGACAGGCACGGCTTCCTCCGCCAATTCGATGCCGGTCAGCTCATAGCCCTCCGCCGGCTCGCCTGAAACAAATGCGCTGGCGCGAAGCGGAACCTGCTTCATCGGCACCAGCTCCGTTTCAACCGTTACCGAGCTGGTGATGACGGATTGGTTGGTCACCTCCAGCTTGTCAGAGACGATGGCGTTTCCGTTTGAATCCTGAAGCTCGATATCCAGCGCGGTTTTGTCCGCCATTCGCGTTTCGCTCAGCGTGGACTGGTCAAGCCGCGCGACCACACGCGCGACGCTGGAGACCAGCGACTGCGGACCGGAAATCGACAGCGTCGTCGGGTCGGTCTTGTAGCTGTCCAGATACAGTCCCTCAGTCATGACGCCCGCCATTTCCAACACGACCGGAACGCGGCGCGTGATATAGCGTTCGACGTTTACCGTGACGGTAGACGGCTCACAGGAATCGACCGGTCCGTAGATTTGAGAAGAATAGGTGATGCTCAGCTCATTCTTTCCCTCGCCTTTGATTTGCGACAAATCAAAATGCGGGTTGTAAGCCGTGCCGCTGACGCGGTTGTAGTTTGCCTGCGTCACCTCGACCGTCATCTTGACCGCCGGAACAAGCTCTGTGATATCGTCCATGACGATATAGCCGCGGCTCTTGAGCGTCGCCTCGCCCGTCACGCTGACCGCCACGTTCGCAAAGACCTTCTGCCGCGTCAGCGTACCATCCGACGCGACCAACGCGCTCCAGCAGATGATCGCCGCCAGCAGCGACGCCACAATCAGAAACGGCTTGCCGCTGATGATCTTCGCGACCATCTTGCGCAGTTTGAGGAACGGGCCCCGGTTCTCAGGCTTTCTTGTCGGTCTGCTGTTCATCATGAGTGCCCTTCCTCCTTTGCTTGAAATGGAGCAGAGATGCACGCAGATCCCTTTCCTGTTCCGTGTCATACAGCCCATGCAGAATCTGCCGCAGGGACGCCTCGTCCAGATGGCGCACAAGCCTGCCGCCCTCTGCCATGGAGATGATGCCCGTTTCCTCTGAAACGATGAACACCGTCGCGTCGGAAATCTCGCTCACGCCCAGACCCGCGCGATGGCGCGTACCCAAATCGCGCCCCACGCCCGTCGTATCCGACAGCCGAAGCAGACACGCCGCCGCGACGACGCGATCCCCGCGGACGACAACCGCACCGTCATGCAGCGGGGTATTCGGTTCGAAGATATTCTCAATCAGCGGCTGAGAAATGATGCCGTCCACCCGCGTGCCGGTCGCAATGACGTCGTTGAGGTGAATCTTGTTCTCGACGACAATCAGCGCACCCACCTTGCGGCGCGCCATATGCTCCAGCGCGAGAATCATCTCGTCGATAATCAGCTCGGTGTTGCCCTCCCGCATCGACAGTGCCGAGCTGTCAAATACGGAGTTGTTGCCCAGCTCTTCCAAAATACGGCGTATCTCCGATTGAAACAGCACAATCAGCAGCACAGGCCCCGCGTTAATCATCCACGCAAGCAGCGCATGAATCGTGCGCATACCCAATATATCACTCAGCCATGTTGCGGCGAGCAGAATCAGAATGCCCTTGAGCATCTGGGATACGCGGGTCTGACGGACATTTACGAGCAATTCGTATATGATGATGGTCAGCAGCAGGATATCAATCAGGTCGATGAGGCGCGGTCTGTTGAATATATTCCACAGAATCGCGGATATCTGTTCCCCAATCGCGTTCAAGACACTTCCTCCCATCTATAACAGCATGTGTTCCTATTATACACCATAAGAAACTGTTCGGACAGGGGCAATCGTTTGTTATTTGAGTAAAATTTTACCCCGCACGGAAAAATGGTTTGTCTTTCCGCGCGGGGCAGTTCATTTTTCGTTTAAACCGAGGCGTTTACGCATCCGCCGCCGCGTGGCTGGGCGCATGCTCATGTCCGGTAAAGAGCATGGAGATGCTCCACAGTCCCGCCGCGCCGACGATTGTATACAGCACGCGGGAAACCAGTGCCGCCTGACCGCCGAAGAGGAAGGCAATCAGGTCGAATTGAAACAGCCCCACCAGTCCCCAGTTGATTGCGCCGATAATCACCAGCAGCAAAGAAAGACGATCCATGTCATCCACTCCTTTCCGACAGGAAGTCTGCGCGGAAAGGACGGTTTTTATTCATTTTTTCATAGAGGGCGGCATCAGGCTGCCGCCCAAGCATTACCCTATTGCCCTGCCTAAACGGATATCCTCTTTTTTCACGTTTTTCCAATCAAAAACGTCAATCAGCTCTCCCATCGCCGCGGGGCGTTCTTCTTCCAGAATCCCCGCGCTGTATGCCAGCATGCCCAAAATGTCCTCACGCGAAAAGCGTTTCGCCAAACTGGTCAGGTCCATATCCCTGTCGCGCTTGGCGAGCCGCCGCCCGTCCGCATCCTCCAGCAGCGGGATATGGATGTACGACGGCGTATCAAAGCCCAGCATGCGCTGAATATAGACCTGTCTCGGCGTGGAAGCCAGAATGTCATGCCCCCGGACGACCTCGTTCACCCCGCTGAGCGCGTCGTCTACGACCACCGCCAGCTGATAGCCGAAAAGCCCATCCGAGCGGCGGATGATGAAATCCCCGCAGTCGCGCGGCATGTATTCGCTGTATTCCCCGTAATGACAATCCCAAATCGAAATCGTTTCATCCGGAACGCGCAGGCGTATCGCCGGACGGCGCGTCTTTATGCGCTCCGCAATCTCTTCCGGTGACAAATGCGCACATGTTCCCGCATAAACCGGATTATCGTCGCCGCGATTGGGCGCGGCAGCGGCGTGAAGCTGTGCGCGCGTACAAAAGCAGGGATAGAGCAGCCCTTTTTGCTCAAGCTGACGGGCATACCGCTGATAGACTTCCCCGCGTTCGCTCTGAAAAAGCGGCGGCTCATCCCATGTGATGCCCAGCCATGTCAAATCCTGAATCGCCGCGTCGCACAGGCGTTTCGGACACCGCGGCGCATCCAAATCTTCGATTCTCAGTAGAAAACGCCCGTCCGCGTGCCGCGCGGACAGATACGCCAGCAGCGCACAGAGCAGGTTGCCCAGATGCAGCCGTCCGCTCGGCGTGGGCGCAAAGCGTCCCGTGACCGGCATGCTCATGCGTCCATCAGCGGCGTTCTCTGCCCGCTGCTCTTTTTCTCTCCGTCCGGCGTCAGCAGCTCAATTTCCAGCTTTTGAAAGGCAATCGGCTCCGTAAAATGCTCTTTGCTGTAAAATGTGCGCCCGAATTTTTCAAATTCGCGGTTGTGCTTGGGCAGCTGAAGCGGACGCTGTACGTCAAACCGGCGGCAAATCTCCAAAAATGCGGATTCGATATCCCCGTCGATGATATCCACGGTTTCGCTCTTCTCGATGCGGTGATGATTGATGATTCTGCCCCAGAGACGATAATTGTTCATGGCTTTCTCCTTTACGCGGCGCGAGCGTTGCGCTATAATACTGATATGGATTGTAACGGATAGAGAGGAATTTGTAAAGTCATGCAGCTGACACTTTGCCCGCTGTTTTCCGGTTCATCGGGAAACAGCGTTTATATCTCATGCGGCGGCGTTCGTATTTTGGTGGACGCCGGCGTAAGCGCGACGCGCGTAGAAGCCAACCTTCGCGAAATCGGCGTGGATATCCGCAATATCGACGCGATTCTCGTCACCCATGAGCATGTCGATCACATTCGCGGTTTGGGCGTGCTTTGCCGCCGCTACGGTCTGCCCGTCTATGCCAATGAAGGCACATGGGACGGCATCCTGCAAAAGGAAAGCGGCATTCCCCAACGCTGTGTACGCACATTCGTCACCGGAGAGAATTTTTATATCGGCGGTGTGGATATCAGCCCCTTCCATATTCCGCATGACGCCAACGACCCCGTCGGCTTTTCTCTGAACGCGCAGGGGCTGAAATGCGGCGTCGCAACGGATATCGGGCATATCACGGACGAATGGATGGACGCCGTTTCCGGCTGTCAGGCGCTGGTGCTTGAAGCGAACCACGATGTCGAGATGGTTCAGCGCGGTCCGTATCCGCTGAAACTCAAACGCCGCATCCTCAGCCGCAATGGGCACCTCAACAACGAGGACTGTGCGCACGCGCTGTGCGAATTGGCGGCGCGGGGCACAAAAGCCGTCTTTCTTTCTCATCTTTCTACTGACAATAATTTACCGGAACTGGCATATAATACGGTATGCGGTGCGCTTTCGGCGGCGGGATTTGACGTCGGCGGCGATATTCGCGTCTGCGTTTCCAGAAGGGACAAGGTTTCTGACATGCTGGTTCTGCGCACGGACGAAGCCGACGCCGTGTAAGCAGAATTCGACAAGCCGTACAGGGAGGGCTGTTTATGCGCCCAACGATCACCATGGAAATCCGACGGGAAACCTATGAAGAGCTGTTGACGCTGGCGGATACACTCGGTTATCCGCCCGAAGCCGCGATGAGCTATGCCGTGCGGCTGGTCAACGCCTGTATCCGCGAAGGTCTGCTGACCGATATCCCCATGCCCGAAAACGCCGTAAAGCCAGACGCGGCTCAGGCACGCGGCGGAAAGGTCATCGCCTTTCCGGGCAGGCGGGAAGGTTAAGGAATGTAACATCATATGAAAAAAGCGGGCTGAGCCCGCCGCAGCTTGTTGACATAAGCAAACTTGGCTTGAATAGCAAAATCAAGAAATTCAGCTATTCTTTCATTTGCGGAAAGGG
>URJN01000079.1 GCA_900548125.1 uncultured Eubacteriales bacterium | reverse complement strand
ACGCCTTTTAAGCCTTCTCAGAAAGAAAATAGGGTCGTCTGGTTGCTGTCCGGCAGATTGCCAAGACATCCGCCCTCCCGCAGAAGATCGATCAGCGACGCGGATATCTTCGTGCGGTTTCTCAAATCCTCGATGGAAATGAACGGCGACTGCTCGCGTGCATCCACGATGCTCTGTGCGGCGGCTTCGCCCAAGCCCGGCAAGGCGTTAAATGGCATGCGAATCAGCTTGTCATTGACGACCTGGAATTTCGTCGCGTCGGATTGATAAAGGTCTACCGGCGCAAGCCTGATGCCTCGGCAAAGCATCTCGATGACCAGCTCCATGATAATCATCAGGTCTTTGTCCTTCTGCGTCAAATCCTTGCTGTTTTCCTCCATCTCTTTGTAACGCGCCCGTATGGATTCCAGCGAACCGCCCAGTATGCTCGCGTCAAAGCAGTCCGCACGAACCGTATAATATGCGCAGTAATACGCCGCCGGACGATGCACTTTATACCATGCAATGCGCAGCGCCATCGTAACGTAGGCGACCGCGTGCCCCTTCGGGAACATGTACTTGATCTTCTTACAGGAATCAATGAACCATGCCGGAACGTTATGCTCAATCATCGCCTGTTCCATTTCCGGTTTAAGTCCTCTGCCTTTTCGGACGGATTCCATCGTGTCAAACGACATCTTCGGCGCAACACCATAATCGATGAGCGCATTCATGATATCGTCGCGGCAGCAGATACAGGATGCCAGCGGCGCAATGCCCGCTTTGATGATCTCCTGCGCATTACCAATCCACACGTCCGTGCCATGGGACAGACCGGAAATACGAATCAATTCCTCCATCGTCGTCGGGTGCGTTTCCTCCAGCATCTGGCGGACGAACCGCGTGCCGAATTCCGGTACGCCGTATGTACCCGTCTTGGAACCGATTTGCTCCGGCGTGACGCCCAGTGCCTCCGTACCGGAAAAGAGCGAAATGACATCCGGATCGGTCAGCGGAATTGTCCGCGCGTCAATGCCCGTCAAGTCCATGAGCATGCGAATCATCGTCGGGTCATCGTGTCCCAGAACGTCCAGCTTGACCAATACATCGTGCATCGAGCCGAAATCATAGTGTGTCGTAATGACCGGACTGGTCATGTCATTCGCCGGATGCTGAATGGCGACGAATTGCTGAATCTCGTATTCCTTCGGCAAAACGACCATGCCTGCCGGATGCTGACCCGTCGTGCGCTTGACGCCGACACAGCCCAGCGCAAGCCGGTTCATCTCCGCTTCGGAAAGCGTCAGTCCGCGCTCCTCGCAGTATTTCTTGACGTATCCGTAAGCCGTTTTATCCGCCAGCGTGCCGATGGTTCCCGCTCGATAGCAGTAGCCCTTGCCAAACAGCTCTTCAATGTAGGCGTGCGCACGCGGCTGATAGACGCCCGAGAAGTTCAGGTCAATATCCGGAACCTTGTCGCCCTTAAAGCCGAGGAAAACTTCAAACGGGATATCAAATCCGTCGCGGAAAAGCTCTTCGCCGCACTGCGGACATTTCATCGGCGGCAGGTCAACGCCGACCTTGTATTTGCTCTTGTCCACATCAAACGTGTACCATTTGCACTTCGGGCAGCGATAGTGCGGCGGCAGCGCGTTGACCTCGGAAATGCCGACCAGATGCGCTACATAGGACGAACCGACGCTTCCTCGCGATCCGACCAGATAGCCGTCCGCGTTGGATTTTTTAACCAGCTTTTCCGCGATGTTGTACAGTGTGCCGTAGCCATAGCCCAGTATGGAGGAAAGCTCCTTTTCCTTGCGCGCCACGACGATTTCCGGCGGATTGTCGCCGAACCATTCGCGAATCTGCTCCTCGCAGAGGTTGCGGATGTTGTCCGCCGCATCGGGCCAGAACGGCTGGAAGGTTTCCTTTCCCTCCGGATGCTTGGGATACAGTCCGACCTCGCCGATGCGCGCGGCGATTTTCGCCGGATTGTCAATGACGACCTCTTCGGCTTTCGCCTTGCCCAGATAGCTGAATTCCTCCAGCATCTCCTGCGTGGTCTTAAAATACAGCGGTGCCTGATTATCCGCATCCTTGAAGCCGTGTGCCGCCTGAATGATGGCACGGAATTTTCCGTCCTTCGGATCGAGGAAATGGACGTCGCCCGTCGCGCAGACCGGAATACCCAGTTCTTCGCCCAGCCAGACAATTTTCCGGTTAAAATCGCGCAGCTGTTCTTCGTCCTCCGCCATGCCCTCTCTGAGCATAAAGGCGTTGTTTCCGATCGGCTGAATCTCCAGATAGTCGTAGAACCGCGCAATGCGTTTAAGTTCCGTATCATTTTTGCCATCGACCACGGCGCGGAACAGCTCGCCCGCCTCGCATGCCGAGCCGACAATGATACCCTTGCGGTATTTCTGCAAAATCTCCCGCGGCGTATGCGGTCTGCGGCTGAAATAATTGAGATGGCCTTCCGAAACGATTTTGTTCAGATTCGTGATGCCGTCCTGCTCCGCCGCCAGCAGAATGATGTGATAAGCGTCGCCGATTGCGCCGCCGGTCAGCGCCGCGTTGATTTCGTTGAGTCGGGTTACGCCCTTTTCCCGCGCCGTATCAAGCATGCGATTGAGCATATGCGCCGTTGCCCGCGCATCGTGTACGGCTCTGTGCGCATTTTTCAGGCTGATGCCCAGCGATTTACAAACCGCGCCCAGTCTGTGGCTCTTCAGGCTCGGATACATCCTCCGGGAGAATTCCAGCGTATCAATGACCGGCATGTGGATTTCGATGCCCAGCCGACGGCATTCCTCCGTCAAAAACGAATAGTCAAACTTCGCATTATGCGCCGCGAACGCCGCCCCGCCGATGAATTCCAGCAGTTTCGGAATCTCGACCTCTGCCGGATTTGCGTCCGCAACCATGGCGTCCGTGATATGCGTCAGCTCGGAAACCTCCTGCGGAATCGGCTCCATCGGGTTGACAAATCTGCTGTATTCCTCGACCACCTGACCATTTCGGATGCGCACCGCGCCGATTTCCATAATGCGGCATTTGCGCGGGTTCAGTCCTGTCGTTTCAAAGTCCACAACGACGATATCGTCTGTGAGCGGTCGGTCGTCGCCATCCCTGACCACGACTGTGACATCCGTCAAATAGCCTTCCATGCCCGGAATGAGCTTGATTTTATTTTTCTTTGCCGCGCCGAACGCTTCCGGGAACGCCTGAACCACGCCGTGATCGGTAATCGCGACGGCGGAATGTCCCCATTGCGCCGCACGCTTGATAAGGTCGCTTGCCGAGGAAACGCCGTCCATCTCGCTCATGTTGGTGTGCATATGCAGCTCGATGCGCTTGCGCTCGGCGGTATCCTGACGCATGGGCTTTTCGCGTCCGTCGATGTCGTTGACCATCATCACCAGACCGCGTTCAAAGCTGTCCATCTTCACGTCGCCGCGAACCGCGAACCACTTGCCCTCTTTGACTGCGGCAATGACGTCGTCCACCGCCTTCTTTTCTTCCTCCGTCGGCGGGCGGTCATCCTCCTCCTGTGCGCTGCCATAGCGGCCGCGGCGCGGCTTATAGCGCAGAAATGCCTTGCACTTGATGGTATTCGTATAATCCGTCAACGCGAAGGAAAGCAGCTGCATTTCGCCGCCGCGCAGCTCGCGTGTTTCCACCGTCAGCACTTCGCCGCAGATGGTCAGCTTGCTGGCTTCCTCGGTCAGCTCGCTGATGGGCAGCGGTTCCGCCGTAATCGGGCGTCCGAAAACCGCCTTCGGCTTTTCCTTGACCGCCTTGGCTTCCTGCGTGGCGACCTGCTCCTTCTGCTCCTTGACCATCTCGGCGACTGCCTGTTCATCCTCAACCTTGCGCCTGCGCCGAATTTCCTCAAGCTGTTCCTCTCTCAGCTTGACCGCTTGAAACGCAACATGCACCTTTGTGACAAACACGTTCTCAATCAGCTGCTCAATATACTCGCCCACGCCGGATTGCGTCAGGAACTTCGGCGCGATATCCTGCGGCACAAGCACCGTCAGCACATCGCCCTTGCACTCCAGCGTCGCTTCTCCGAGAAACGGCGCGCCGGAGGGATGATGGCGTTTGACACAGCGCATGATAAACGGCGCGTACTTCTGCGGATCAATGAGAAAATCCTGCCCAAGCTCGGGCGAACGAATAATCAATTTCACCCGCATCGGCGCAAAATTCCGCCGCAATGCACGCTGCATGCTTAAAAACGGTCGTTCCTCCACCAGCACATCGGCAGAAAAATACACCGTAATCTCGTCGCCGCCGCGGTTTGCGGTTACGCGGTCGAGGGTCAAATGTCCCTTCAGCTCCTGCGCCGCGCCTTCGAGCATGCCTTCCCATTGTTCAGCCATTGTACGTCACCTCGTTGATGTTGGAGAAAAGCGATGGGCAGACGCCCAAGCCTGCCTGAGAGGTTTTGCCCCTCAGATTCCTTCTTCGCCTTGCGTTGGTTTAAAAAACTCACAAAAGCCTCCCTCTTTGAGGGAGGTCTTGCATATCAACGCCTTTACAGCATTTTATGAATCTCGTCAATCAGAATCTGCGCCAAATCGCCGGTCACCTTCTGCGGCTGCTGTCCCTTTTTGATGAGCAGCCCTGTGCCGTTTCCGCCGCCGCAAATGCCGATGTCGGCTTCGCGTCCCTCGCCCGGTCCATTCACCACGCAGCCCATGACCGCAACCTTAAACGGCACCTTTACGTCCTTGAGTTCTTCCTGAACCCTGCGCATAATGCCGCCCACGTCGATGCAGGTGCGTCCGCAGGTCGGGCAGGACACATACTGCACGCAATTCTTGCGCAGTCCGACATCCTGCAAAATTTCGATGCCTGCCGGCGGCTCAAGGCACGGGTCGCCCGTCAGCGACACGCGAATGGTGTCGCCAATGCCATCCAGTAGCAGCGAGCCGATGCCAATCGCGCTCTTGATTTTGCCCTGCTCCGGCAGACCGGCTTCTGTCACGCCCAGATGGAGCGGGTAATCACACTGAGCGTTCGCCAGCCGATATGCCGCGACGGTATCCGGCACGTTGCTCGCCTTCATCGACAGCACCATGTCGTAGAAACCGCAGTCCTCCAGCATCTTCGCGTGCGCCAAAGCGCTTTCAACCATGCCCTGCGGCGTCGGGCCGCCGTATTTAGCAAGGATATCCTTTTCGACCGAACCGGAGTTGACGCCGATGCGTACCGGAATATGATGAGCCTTCACGCAGTCGGCAAGAATCTTGACATTCTTTTCGCCGCCGATATTGCCGGGATTGATGCGCAGTTTATGAATGCCGTTTTCAACCGCTTTCAGGGCAAGCTTGTAGTCAAAGTGAATATCAGCGACCAGCGGCACCGGACTTGCATCCACCAGCGCACGCACAGCCTCCGCGCAGGCGTCGTTGTACACCGAAACGCGCACGATATCCGCGCCTGCAATCGTCAGCGCACGAATCTGGGAAAGCGTCGCTTCAACGTCCGCCGTGTCCGTATTCGTCATGGACTGCACGCTGACCGGTGCGCCGCCGCCAATCAGCACATTTCCCACTTTAACCTGACGTGTTTTTCCGCTCATTTGTCTTCTCCTCGCTTCTCTTATCCCTTTATAAAGAACCGCACGATATCCTTATAGGTCAGCAGAACCATCAATCCCATCAGCAGGATAAAGCCCGCCGCGTGGATTGCGCCTTCCCACTCCCGCTTCACCGGCTTGCGGCGAATCGCTTCAACGAGCAGGAACAGCAGACGGCTTCCGTCCAAGCCCGGAATGGGCAGCAGATTCATCACGCCGAGATTCACGCTGATGAGCGCAATCAATTCCAGATAGACGTCCAATCCGCCCTGCTGGGTGACCTCCTGAATGACGTATACCGTGCCGACCGGACCGGTTACATCGTCCACGCCCTGCCCCTTGAAAATCATATCTTTAAGGGTGGAAAGGATGAGCTTCACGCTCTCGACATTTTTTTGCACGGAAACGGGAATGCTCGTCAGAATGGATATCCTCGTCCGCTCCTGTCCGAACGAAAAGCCGACACGGTAACGCCCCGCCGCTTCGTCATAAAACGGCGTCAGCGTCAGCGAAAGCGTTTCTTCGCCGCGCTTCACGCCCAGCGTCACATCCTGCCCCGCCGATGCCGCAATCGCCTGCGAAATCTGCTGATACTTCGTCATCTCCGCGCCGTTGACGGAAAAGATGACATCACCGACCCGCAGTCCCGCAGCCTGCGCATTTTCTTCAACCTGCGCCACCTTCGGCACAATCGTGTTGATGCCAATGACGCTCATGAACAGCACGACAACCAGAAACGCGACCAGGAAATTCATCAGCGGGCCGCTTGCGACCGTAATCGCCCGTTTCCATACCGCCTGATTATTGAAAGCCCGGGGATCCGGTTCGTTTTCATCTTCTCCGTAAAACTGACAGTAACCGCCAATGGGCAGAAGACGCACGGAAAACTGCGTTCCCTTTCTGCTCTGCCATTTTGCAATCAGCGGGCCCATGCCCATCGAGAATTCCTGCACGCCAATGCCGCATGCCCGCGCCGCCCAGAAATGACCTGCCTCATGCGCGATAATCAAAACGCCCAGCAGCAAAAGCGCCAGAACCACATACATGAACCGAAAACACCTCCTGCTTTACGCGCCGAATCGGTCAAGCAGCTCCGTCGCCTTCTGCCTTGCCGCACGGTCGCACTCAAACACCTGCTCAAGCGTCGGATGCGCGATGACAGACACCGCGTGCATCGTCTCTTCAACCAGCTGTGCAATCGCGCCGAACGGAATACGCTCATGCAGGAACGCATCAACCGCGATTTCGTTTGCGCCGTTGAGTACCGCGCTCATCGAGCCGCCGACCTTCAGCGCATCATATGCCAGCTTCAAGCCGGGGAATCGGTCGTAATCCGGCTGTTCAAACGTCAGAGCCTTCATCTGCGTAAAATCAAGCCGCTTGCCGCCCGTTGCCAGTCTCTCCGGATAGCTCATCGCGTAGAGAATCGGCAGGCGCATATCCGGCGTGCCCAGCTGAGCCATCACCGCGCCGTCGGCATATTCGACCATAGAATGTATGACGCTCTGCGGATGAATCAGCACATCAATTTTTTCCGCCGGCATGTCAAACAGCCACCTCGCCTCGATGACTTCCAGCGCCTTGTTCATCATCGACGCGGAATCAATGGTAATCTTGCGTCCCATGCTCCAGTTGGGATGCTTGAGTGCCTGTTCGGGTCTGGCGTTGTAGATGTCTTCCTTTGCCCATGTGCGGAACGGGCCGCCGCTCGCCGTCAGAATCAGGCGGGTCGGCACATTCCCCTGCGCCCCTTGCAGACACTGGAAAATTGCGCTATGCTCGCTGTCCACCGGCAGAAGCGGATGCCCCGCTTTACGTGCCGCCTCTGTCACCAGCTCGCCGCCCGCGACGAGCGGCTCCTTATTCGCCAGCAGCACACGTTTGCCACAGGCAAGCGACTCCATGACTGCCGCCAGTCCGACAACGCCCACGACGGAAACCAGCACGTCATCCGCGTCGCACGCGCGCACAACGTCCAGCAACACGTTTTCACCAAACATCCATTGACAGCCTTCGCGGATATCCTCCGGAATTTCCTTCGGCTCAACGGACAACGCCGCAATCTGCGGGCGGAATCGGCGAACCTGCTCAAAGAGCTTTTCGCTGGAGCTGTGCGCAACCAGAGCCGTGACCTGAAAGCGGTCGCTGTGGCGCGCCGCAACGTCCAGAGCCTGCGTGCCAATCGACCCCGTCGAACCCAAGATAGCCAACTTTCGCATAATAGCCTCCGTAATTTACAAGACCAGTGTGTAGCAATACAGCACGATGAGCGTAAAAATCACGCTGTCGAATCGATCCATCACGCCGCCGTGACCGGGAAAAATCTTTCCATAGTCCTTAATACCGCTGTGCCGCTTGAGCAGCGACGCGGACAAGTCTCCGATTTCTCCGGCTACCGAGCCAATCAACCCCAGCGCAATCGTTGCCGGAATGCCGGGCATCCGCATATGGAACACGGAAACAAAGACCGCCCTGCAAATCAATCCGACCGCTGTTCCGCCAATCAAGCCGAAAATTGCGCCTTCGACCGTCTTTTTCGGGCTGACGCTCGGGCAGAGCTTGTGCTTGCCGAACGCACGACCGCCGAAATACGCCGCGCCGTCCCCGCCATACGCAATTGCAAACGCCATCGTAATCAGAGCCACGCCCGGCACGCCGCCGTATGTGCTGTTCATCATCATCATGAACATGGACATCGGCAGGAAGCATGTAAAGAGCGGATAAACCGATGCGGACGCATCCGGAAAGGTCGGCTTTTCGCGCAGCATCACGCCGGTCATCGAAACGCCCATCGCCGCTACCACCAGCAGCAGCGGGTCAAGCACACCCATCTGCCGGCTCAATGGCCACATTGCCGCCGCCGCAGCATATCCGCCCCATTCGCAGACGTAATAACCCGCTTTTTTCAGTGCGCGATAGTTTTCATACATCGCGATAAAGGTCAACACAACAATGACAAACTCCGCAAACCATCCGCGCACAATCAGCGTAAAAATCAGAAAAGGTATGCCGACAGCCGCAGTAATCAGGCGAGTTTTCATGAAATCCCTCTTTCTTATACGCCGCCAAATCGGCGATTTCTTTTTGCATACGCCAGCAGCGCTTCATCATATGCGCGGCGATTGAAATCGGGCCAGAGCGTATCGGTCTGATAGAATTCCGCATACGCCAGCTGATAGAGCAGGAAATTGCTCAGCCGCATTTCTCCGCTTGTCCGAATCAGGAAATCGACATCCGGAAGCCCTGCCGTATATAATTCGCTTTCAAAT
>URJN01000078.1 GCA_900548125.1 uncultured Eubacteriales bacterium | reverse complement strand
CGAAGGTTTCCAAAGGGCGACCGGAAAGCCCTTTGGTGGGGCGATGGGGCAAAGCCCCATATCCACAAATGCCTAGACATTTGTTTCCTGAAATGTTTGGTTTAAGCTTGGCATCCCCTCTTTTTTTAATTTATGGGGAATGGTGTAAGACTGCCCGGATGAGCGGGGGGGGTTCAAGATGCTGAAGGCTTTGACGGATTGGACTCATGAGATTTTGACAGACGGGCAATCCTGTGGTAAGGTATAGCATATGAAACAGGAAAGGCGGCGCGGCATGGGCGCGGGAAAAAAGAAGAAAAGCCGATGGGCAGGCATATGGACGGCATTGCTCGGCGCGCTCTGTGCGCTGGTGCTGAGTGTCGTGTTCTACGGAACGATGGTGTATCAGCTTGCTGACGACATGCAGACATCGGTTCAGCGGACGCAGAGCGTCACGGCGGCGGACGGCTATCCGGCAAGAACGCTGAGCATCGAGGGCATGACGCTGCTGGAGGAAAAAAAAGAAACCGTCCGAATGGGCGGCGCGGAATGTCATATTGTGACGCGGGTTTATGCGGCGGAAAACGGCTTGCAGGCAACTGCCGTCAGCGCGGTTCCCGCGGCGTATATTGAGCGGCTGTCCACGGAGGGCTGGCAGGCGCAGCTCGTCACGGGCTTTGTGCTGGGCGAGGAAGAAGCCGTCTATGCGCTTCGGGGAAGCGAGGGCATGCTTGCCGCCCGAAGCGGCGATGCGGTATATATGCTCATCTCTGCGGCGCAGGAGCAGGAGCTTTACGCGCTGGGTTCGCAGGCGAAGATTGAATAACAAAGAGGCTGGCGGATGTCAGCCTCTTTTACACGTCAAAAAGCGTCTGAAAACCGATGAGAACAGACGAAAACACGCAAAAAAACAAAGAAATTTATATAAATTCATCGGAAATGCTTGACAGGACTTTAAAAAAGGAATACAATACTATATTGCATCAGTATGCACAATAGGCAAAGATGTGCCCAGCACTGGGCATGAGCCTGATATCATTGTACAACGCTTTGGGCTGTTTGGCAATGGGCAGTTTTAAAGCGGATTGCCTGTTGCAGCATATATCCTTTGCAGGTAGACAAGTTAGGGGTGATGGCATTCATGGGTATCGTCCGCGACGAGCGCGAAGAGGCTGAAATCATGAAGTACGTCGGGGTACACGACGTCAATATGGGCAAGGGACGTGTCCGCAAGAGCTTTGCCACCATTGATGAAGTGGTGGAAATGCCCGATCTGATCGAGGTTCAGAAGAACTCTTACGATCGTTTTCTGAAAGAGGATCTTCGTGAGGTCTTGAACGACGTTTCTCCGATTTATGATTTCAACGGCAATTTGAAGCTGGAATTCGTCGATTATTCGCTGGATAAGACGCCGAAATATTCGCTTGAGGAATGCCGTGAGCGCGACATGACGTATGCCACCGCGCTCAAGGTTCTCGTTCGCCTGACCAACAATGAAACGGGCGAAGTCAAGGAATCCGAAGTATTCATGGGCGATTTCCCGCTGATGACCGAACACGGCACGTTCATCATCAACGGCGGCGAGCGCGTTATCGTCAGCCAGCTCGTGCGCAGCCCCGGTGTATATTACCGCGAGAGCATTGACAAGGCCGGCAAGCACCTGTTTGATACGCAGGTTATTCCGAGCCGCGGCGCGTGGCTGGAGTATGAAATCGACTCCAACGACGTCATCTGGGTGCGTGTTGACCGCGCCCGCAAGCTGCCGGTGACCAGCCTGCTCCGCGCGCTGGGCTATGGCAGCGACGAGCAGATTCGTCAGCTTTTGGGCGACGACGAAAAGCTCGAAGCGACCATGCAGCGCGATGGCGGCGATGACGGCACCCGCCGTACCCGCGGCGGCAACGAAATCAAGAGCAAGGAAAGCGGCTTGATGGATATCTATCGCCGCCTGCGTCCGGGCGAAGTCGGCACGGTTGATTCCGCCGAGAAGCTGCTGAACGCGACCTTCTTTGATCCCAAGCGCTATGATATGATGCGCGTGGGCCGCTATAAGTATAATAAGAAGCTGGCGATTGCCTCCCGTATCCGCGGTCATGTGGTCGATCAGGACATCATCGACCCGACCACCGGCGAGGTGCTGATTGCGGCGGGTGAGCGCATCCCGGGCTCCAAGACCGATCTGCTCGCCAAGAAGATTCAGGACGCGGGCGTCAACGACATCTATCTGCGCCTTGAGGATCGCGTTGTGCGCGTCATCGGCAACAACTTCGTCGATGCCGCTGCGTGGCTGACCGAAGAGGAAATCGAGAAGGCGGGCATCAACGAGATGGTTCACCTGCCGACTCTCAAGCAGCTGCTGGAGACCGCCGAGCAGGAAGGCATGGACGAGCTGGCGAAGATTCGCCTGCTCCATGAGAATCTTGCCGCGCTCATGCCCAAGCATATCCTCATCGACGATATCGTTGCGTCCATCAGCTACCTGCTGAACCTGCCGTACGGCGTGGGTCTGACCGACGACATCGACCACCTCGGCAACCGCCGCCTGCGTTCTGTCGGTGAGTTGCTCCAGAACCAGATCCGCATCGGCCTGGCGCGTCTGGAGCGCGTGGTTCGCGAACGCATGAGCGTGCAGAACCAGAGCGAGGTCAAGCCGCAGGAGCTTATCAACATTCGTCCGGTTTCCGCGGCGATTAAGGAGTTCTTCGGTTCTTCCCAGCTGTCCCAGTTCATGGATCAGCCGAACCCGCTGGCTGAGCTGACGCACAAGCGTCGTCTTTCCGCACTGGGCCCGGGCGGCTTGAACCGCGACCGCGCGTCCTTCGAGGTTCGAGACGTTCACTACTCTCACTACGCGCGTATCTGCCCGATTGAGACGCCTGAAGGCCCGAACATCGGTCTGATCGGCTCTCTGGCGACCTATGCGCGCATCAACGAATACGGCTTCATCGAAGCACCGTATCGTCTGATTGACCACAGCGGCGAAAAGCCCCGCGTTCTGGACGAAATCGTCTACCTCGCGGCGGACGAAGAGGACGGCTGCTACATCGCGCAGGCGAAGGAGCCGCTCAATCCGGACGGCACGTTCGTCAACGACCGCATTACCGTGCGCGTCCGCGCCGATGTTCAGAGCGTCGAGCCGAGCCGCGTAGACTATATCGACGTTTCCCCGCGCCAGGTGATTTCTGTCGCGACGGCGATGATTCCGTTCCTTGACCATGACGACGCAAACCGCGCCCTCATGGGCTCGAACATGCAGCGTCAGGCTGTTCCGCTGCTCCGTCCGGAAGCCGCTTATGTTGCGACCGGCATCGAGTACAAGGCGGGCAAGGATTCCGGCGTCTGCCTGCGCGCCCGCGAGGATGGCTATGTCAAGAAGGTTTCTTCTGACATGATTATCATCGAGGACGAGCTGCACGAGACCCACACCTATAAGCTCATCAAGTTTGCGCGCTCCAACCAGAGCACCTGCATCAACCAGCGTCCGATTGTTTCCGCCGGCGAGAAGATTAAGAAGGGCGACGTTATCGCGGACGGTCCGTCTACGGATCACGGCGAAATTGCGCTGGGACGCAACATCCTGATCGGCTTCATGACGTGGGAAGGCTACAACTACGAGGACGCCGTCCTGCTCTCTGAGGAGCTGGTTCGCAACGACGTCTTTACCTCCATCCATCTGGAAAAGTACGAGTGCGAAGCACGCGACACCAAGCTGGGCGCGGAAGAAATCACCCGCGACCTGCCGAATGTCGGCGACGATGCGCTGCGCGATCTGGATGCCGAGGGCATTATCCGCATCGGTGCGGAGGTGCATCCGGGCGATATCCTCGTCGGCAAGGTCACCCCGAAGGGCGAGACCGAGCTGACCGCCGAGGAGCGTCTGCTGCGCGCAATCTTCGGCGAGAAGGCGCGCGAGGTTCGCGATACATCTTTGAAGGTGCCGCACGGCGAGGAAGGCATCATCGTCGATGTCAAGGTGTTTGACCGCAAGGATCACGCCGAGCTTGCTCCGGGCGTCAACCGCATGGTTCGCGTTTACATCGCTCAGAAGCGTAAGATTTCCGTCGGCGATAAGATGGCAGGCCGTCACGGCAACAAGGGTGTCGTTTCCCGCGTTCTGCGTCAGGAGGACATGCCGTTCCTGCCGGACGGCACGCCGCTTCAGATCGTGCTGAACCCGCTGGGCGTTCCGTCCCGTATGAACCTGGGTCAGGTTCTGGAGATGCACCTGGGCATGGCGGCGAAGGCACTGGGCTGGCGCGTGGCGACGCCTGACTTCGACGGCGCATCCTTTGAGCAGATTCAGAATGCGCTGGAAGCCGGCGGCAAGAGCCGCGACGGTAAGACCATCCTCTATGATGGACGCACCGGCGACCAGTTTGATAACCCCGTTACCGTTGGCTACATGTACTACCTCAAGCTGCATCACCTTGTTGACGACAAGATGCATGCGCGTTCCACCGGCCCGTACAGCCTCGTGACCCAGCAGCCGTTGGGCGGCAAGGCGCAGTTCGGTGGTCAGCGTTTCGGAGAGATGGAGGTTTGGGCACTGGAAGCTTACGGCGCAGCCAATACGCTTCAGGAGATTCTGACGGTCAAGTCCGACGATATCGTGGGCCGTGTCAAGGCATACGAAGCCATCGTCAAGGGCAAGAACATTCCCGCGCCGGGCGTTCCGGAGTCCTTCAAGGTTCTCATCAAGGAACTCGAAAGCCTGTGCCTGGATGTCAAGGTGCTCGACAGCGATCACAACGAAATCGTCATCAAGGAGCTTGAGGACGAGGACGAGGGCTTTGACCGCAGCCAGAGCGACGCGGAGGAAAGCGAGAGCAAGCCGGCGGCTGCCGATGCGGATGAGCCGGAGGACACGGAGGACGAGGATGGCGGAGATGACTTCGACACCGACGACGATGTGTTTGACTTTGACGACGTGCCCAGCTTCGAGGATATCTCCCTGGACGACCTGGACGACAAGTAATTGTCCGTTTCGGGATATAGACGTAACAATGCCCCGCCGCGCTCCGTGCGCGGCGGCGGTCTGATTTGATATAGAGAAGGGAGTGTACCCCTTTGTCGGAACTGACAAACCTGTCTTCCATTCAAATTTCCATGGCTTCTCCGGATCAGATCCGCGCATGGTCTCATGGCGAGGTCACCAAGCCGGAAACGATTAACTACCGCACCCTCAAACCGGAGCGCGACGGTCTGTACTGCGAGCGCATCTTTGGCCCGACCAAGGACTGGGAGTGCAACTGCGGTAAATATAAGCGCGTGCGCAACAAGGGCATCGTCTGCGACAAGTGCGGCGTAGAGGTTACCCGCGCCAAGGTTCGCCGCGAGCGCATGGGTCATATCGAGCTGGCGGCTCCGGTCAGCCATATCTGGTATTTCAAAGGCATCCCGAGCCGCATGGGCACGCTGCTGGACATCAGCCCGCGCGCGCTTGAAAAGGTGCTGTACTTTGCTTCCTATATCGTGCTGGATCCCGGCTGCACCGCGCTGCGTCCGAATGCCATCCTGACGGAGACGGAGTATCGCCAGCAGATTACCGCGCCGAGCTACACTGCTGATTTGGGCATGGGCAAGGCACCGCTGCGCGTCGGCATGGGCGCGGAGGCGGTTCGTGAGCTGCTTCAGAAGCTCGACCTCGATCAGCTCAGCGAGCAGCTGCGCACCGAGATCGCCGAGCTGACCGAGAAGGAGCGCGAGCGCGAGACCGAAGGCCAGAAGCGCGCGAAGGCGATTAAGCGTCTGGAAGTCGTCGAGGCATTCCGCTCCAGCGGCAATAAGCCGGAGTGGATGATTATGGAAGTTATTCCGGTCATGCCGCCCGACCTGCGCCCGATGGTTCAGCTGGACGGCGGCCGCTTTGCGACCTCCGACCTGAACGACCTGTATCGCCGCGTCATCAACCGCAACAACCGCCTCAAGCGTCTGCTTGAGCTGGGCGCGCCGGATATCATCGTGCGCAACGAGAAGCGCATGCTTCAGGAAGCGGTTGACGCGCTGATTGATAACGGCCGCCGCGGACGTCCGGTTACGGGCCCCGGCAACCGCGCGCTCAAGTCCCTTTCCGACTTCCTGCGCGGCAAGCAGGGACGTTTCCGCCAGAACCTGCTGGGTAAGCGCGTTGACTATTCCGGCCGTTCCGTTATCGTCGTCGGCCCTGAACTCAAGCTCCATCAGTGCGGTCTGCCGAAGGGCATGGCGCTGGAGCTGTTCAAGCCGTTCGTCATGGAGCGCCTGGTCAACACCGGCATCGTTCACAACGTCAAGAGTGCCAAGCGCATGGTGGATCGCGGCGAGACCCGCGTATGGGATATTCTGGAGAGCGTCATCAAGGAGCATCCGGTTCTGCTGAACCGCGCGCCGACGCTGCACCGTCTGGGCATTCAGGCGTTCGAGCCGATTCTGGTCGAGGGCAAGGCGATGAAGCTCCATCCGCTCGCCTGTACCGCGTTCAACGCGGACTTTGACGGCGACCAGATGGCTGTTCACGTTCCGCTGTCCATGGAAGCGCAGGCGGAAGCCCGCTTCCTGATGCTCTGCGCCAACAACATCCTCAAGCCGCAGGACGGCAAGCCGGTTATCTCTCCGTCGCAGGATATGGTTATCGGCTGCTACTACCTGAGCTGCATCCGTCCGGGCGCGAAGGGCGAGGGACGCTGCTTCGCCAACGAGGATGAGGCGATGATGGCGTATCTGTGCGGTCAGATTGACCTGCAGAGCCGCATCAACGTGCGTATTGCCCGCAAGTGGGAAGGCGAAGTGACCTCTGAGTACCTCGCCGAGAACAACATCACCGGCGGCAATCGCGATAACATCTATTATAAGCGCATCGACACCTGCCTTGGCCGCCTGATTCTGAACAGCAATGTGCCGCAGGATATGGGCTTCAAGCCGCGTAACACGCTCAACGACATGTTTGCGCTTGAAATCGACATGAAGGTCGGCAAGAAGCAGCTCGGTCAGATTGTTGACATGTGCTTCCGCAAGCATGGCGTCGCGGAGACCGCGCGCGTGCTGGATAACGTGAAGGCGATGGGCTACAAGTACTCCACCATCGGCGCGGTCACCGTTGCCGTTGCGGACGTTATCGTTCCGCCGGAGAAGAAGCCGATTCTGGAGGAAGCAGAAGGCAAGGTTCGCAAGATCGAGAAGATGTTCAAGCGAGGCCTGCTTGCTGAGGAGGAGCGTTACAACCGCGTTGTCGAGGTCTGGAGCAAGACCACCGACGACGTCAAGGGCAAGATTATGGATCATATGGACGAGTTCAATCCGATTCGTATGATGACCGACTCCGGTGCCCGTGGTTCTATCTCTCAGATTTCCCAGCTTGCCGGCATGCGCGGCATGATGGCGTCCCCGACCGGCCGCCCGCTGGAAATGCCTGTTAAGGCAAACTTCCGCGAGGGTCTGACCGTTCTTGAATTCTTCCAGAGCTCTCACGGAAGCCGTAAGGCTCTGTCCGATACCGCTCTGCGTACCGCTGACTCTGGTTACCTGACCCGCCGTCTGGTTGACGTTTCTCAGGAAGTTATCGTGCGCGAGCGCGACTGCTTCGCGAGCCGTCACGAGAAGATTCGCGGCATTACGGTGACCGCCATCGGTTCCGAGCGCGACCCGATTGAAAAGCTCATCGACCGTATCGTCGGCCGTGTTGCGGCGGAGGATATCGTCAACCCGCTGACGGGCGAGGTCATCGTACCGTGCAACGAGATGATTTCTTACGATCAGGGCAACGCTATCATCGACTGCGGCATCAAGTCCGTGCAGATTCGTTCTGTCCTGACCTGCCGCAACGAAACCGGCGTCTGCGTCAAGTGCTATGGTCAGGATTTGGCGCACGGCGGCTACGTCAATATCGGCGAGGCTGTCGGCATCGTTGCTGCTCAGGCTATCGGTGAGCCGGGCACGCAGCTGACCATGCGTACCTTCCATACCGGCGGCGTTGCTTCCGAAAAGGATATCACGCAGGGTCTTCCGCGCGTTGAGGAGCTGTTCGAGGCGCGCAAGCCGAAGCGTGAAGCGATGCTGGCGGAGATTTCCGGCATCATCTCGCTGGGCGAGAACAAGAAGAAGCGCGAGCTGATTATCACCAGCGACGACGGCACGATGAAGGCGTATCCGATCGCCTACGGCAGCCGTCTGAAGGTCAAGGAAGGCGACCGCGTTATCGCGGGCGACGAGCTGACCGAGGGTCAGATCAACCCGCACGACCTGCTGCGCATTCTGGGCGTTAAGGCTGTTCAGGAACACCTGCTCAAGGAAGTTCTGATGGTTTACCGCCTCCAGGGTGTTGGCATCGGCGACAAGCACATCGAGGTCATCGTTCATCAGATGCTGCGCAAGGTTCGCGTCGAGGACGCGGGCGACACCAGCATGCTGCCCGGCTCCATGGTGGATATCTTCCACTTCGAGAAGGAGAACGAAAAGACCATCATGAACGGCGGCCGTCCGGCTGTTGCCAAGCGTATCCTGCTGGGCATCACCAAGGCCGCTCTGGCGACCGAATCCTTCCTGTCCGCCGCCTCCTTCCAGGAGACGACGCGCGTGCTGACCGAAGCCGCCATCAAGGGCAAGGAAGACCCGCTCGTTGGTCTGAAGGAGAATGTCATTATCGGTAAGCTTATCCCTGCAGGTACCGGCCTTGCGCGGTACCGCAATGCACAGGTAGAGCCCGATAAGGCGATCCGCGACACGATCTACCCGAGCTTCGGCCTGGGCGAGGAGCCTAAGGAGCTTGAAGTCAACAGCAATGAGAGCCTGGATGGTATCGATTTCAACAGTATTGATTTCAACCAGCTCAATATCAGCGATGATTTCAATCCTGACGATTTCCTTAATGACCTTGGCGGAGGCCTGGGGCTGGACGGTACCGATCCGCTCGGTTCCGATCCGGCTGCTGGCTCGCCGCTCCCGGATATTACCGGGCTGCCGGATGTGAAGCCGGACAAGGAGTAGCCCGGAGCGCT
>URJN01000077.1 GCA_900548125.1 uncultured Eubacteriales bacterium | reverse complement strand
GTTTGTGCCGATTATCAGGGGCATACGGAGTAAACACCGACGTTCTGAGGTTGTACAAGAGAAGTCTGCCGAAAAACACGGCAGATTTTAGAAGTGATTGCCCAAAAATAAGTGTACTAAAAATTCAAGCAACCGCTTGATTTATTTTTTGAAGTATGATACGCTTACATCATGAATAACACATAGAGACGGAGAAACGGAGGGTATGCCTTGAGCGAGGACAAAAAAACCGAAAGGAGAAAGGAAATCATCGGTGTCTGTCTGGACTGCTTTGTTGAAAAGGGACTGACGGCCACCACGACAAAGGATCTCTGCGCGGCGGCTAAGCTGCAAAACGGCGGCATCTATTACTACTTTTCCACCAAGGAGGAAATCGTACTCGCCTGCGCTGAGGAAGCAATCGACCGGATTGAAAACGGCGCGTTCGGCATCGTGTTTAAAGATATCAGCGATATCAAAAGCATGATGGATCGTCTTGGCACGATGGCGGATAAAATGTCGCCGACCATGCGCTTTCTGGTCAGCGTGTGTGTGTCGAAGGAATACGGGGAGAAGGTCAAACCCGCCCTGAGCCGCCTTGCGTCCAGATACCCCTATTACACGGAAAAAATCGCGGCGGTGCTTGACTGTACGCCCGCCGAGGTCGAGCCGTTCGTTCACCTGTCGATTCTCGCCCTCAACAATTATATGATCTTTGCCGAGAGAGCCTTGTTTAACCCGCAGATTGAAGCTGCAAAGAAAGAACTGCTGAGACTTGTCGAAAGAAAAGAGAGGAGGAGCAACGGCAGTTTCGGCGGGGGAGAAACATAATATTTCGAGGAACCGCTGTACTTCGGTAAAAAAACGAAAAAAGGGAGATATCACCATGAAAAGGAGCCTTGCAACCCTGTTGACGATGCTGATTCTGCTTTCCTGCGGACTGACTTCCGTCTGCATTGCTGAACCGACTGACGCGGACGCCGTATGGGAGTTGGTCAGCGATGCGTACATCTATGCCTTTCCGCTGGTACTGACCGACGCGACGAAAACCATGTCAACCAATACGGACGGAAGCGTGACGGGGCGCGCGCCCGTCAACCAGATCAACCATGCCAAGAAGCTGGCGGACGCCTCCTTCCGCACCGTTGTCACGCCGAATGTGGATACCCTCTATTCGCAGGCGTGGCTCGATATCGGCGCGGAACCCGTAATCTATGTTCTGCCGGAAGCGGATCGTTTTTGCAACGTGCAGCTTCTGGACGCATGGACAAACACCGCCGCCGTGCTGGACAAGGCGGGCGCATACGCCATTGCGCTTCCGAGCTGGGAAGGCGAACTGCCTGAGGGCGTGACCCGTGTGGATGTACCTACCGCAACAGTATGGACGATTGCCCGCATTGTGCTGTCCGGAAACGAGGATTTGCCGAACGTATACGCCATTCAGAAACATATGCGGCTTCTTCCGCTTTCGGCGTATCTTGAAGGCGGAGACTACATTGCGCCGGCGGGAACGTATGACAAGGAGAACGACTTTGTTCCGGTAAACAAGGTGCTTTCCATGTCGCCGGCGGAGTTCTTCAACACGGCAAATGCGCTGATGCAGATTAACCCGCCTGCGGAGGCTGATGCAAAGCTGCTGGAAAAACTCGCTGCAATCAACGTGGGGCAGGGCATGACCTTTGACGCTTCCATTCTGGGCGCAGACGCCGCCGAGCGTTGGACGCAGATGCTCAAGGGACTGCGCGCCGCGCTCTCTGCCGAAAGCGCGAACTATGCCCAAAATCTGGGTCAGTGGATTTATTTCGGCAGACCCATCGGCGACTTCGGAACGGCGTATACCTACCGCGCTATGGTGGCTCTGGTGGGACTGGGAGCCAACACGGTGGATGTGGCCATCTATCCCAAGACGGACACGGATGTGACCGGCGCGGCGTTGACCGGCGAAAAGACCTATACCATCCACTTTGAAACGCTTCCGCCTACGCTGGAGGGCGGCTTCTGGTCGGTGACCGCCTACAACGAGGAGAATTTCCTCATTGACAATCCCATCGACCGCTACTGCATCAACGACCGCTCCGCGTATCGGCTCAATGAGGACGGCACGCTGGATCTTGTTCTCTCAAAGGAAGCACCGGAGGATACGTCCAACTGGCTGCCTGTTTCCGACGGAGAATTCCATCTGTTCATGCGCATCTATCTGCCGGATATGACTGCGCTGGAAACATGGGAAGCCCCCGTCATTCGTGTTCAGGAATAATCGGTAATTAGGAGGTATGATTTGATGAAACGATGGATAGCGATGCTCCTTGCCGTTCCGATGCTCTTTTCCTGTGCAATGGCGGAAGCCGATGGGCTTCACCTGAACAGCGAGGTAAAACCCGCTACCGAGTATACGGCACGGGCAAACGCGGCGGTTTATGACGAGCTGGATTTTGAGGATAAGCAGGAATATGAGTTTGCTGTGCGCGGTCTGATTGACGCACCGGAAACGCTGGAGCTGAAGGACGAGGACGGAAGGATTATTTGGAGTCAGGATGCCTTCGCGTTTCTGGATGACTACGAGAAAGCACCCGACAGCGTGAATCCGAGCCTGTGGGAGAACACCAAAAACAACCATGTATACGGGCTTTTTGAGGTGACCGACGGCATTTATCAGGTTCGCGGCTACGACATGGCCAACCTTACCGTCGTCAAGGGCGATACGGGCTGGATTGTCTTTGATACGCTGATGAGCGTGGAGTGCAGCCAAGCCGCCATGCAGCTGATCGAAAAGAACCTCGGCCATTTCCCGGTCAAGGCCGTCGTCATCTCTCACTCCCACGTCGATCATTTCGGCGGCATCGCCGGCGTGATGGCGAAAGAGGATAAGGCGGACGAGATGCTTTCTATTGAAGATCAGCTTGCCAGCGGCAAAATTCCCGTTATCGCGCCCGCAGGCTTTACGGAGCACGCCGTGAAGGAGAACGTCTACGCCGGAAAGAGCATGGGCCGCCGCAGTAACTATCAGTACGGTATTTTGCTCAAACCCGGCGTGACCGGCAAGCTGGCGCAGGGCATCGGCATGGGGCAATCCGTCGGCACGATCTCTTTTATGACGCCCAGCTACGAGATTAAGGAATCCGGCGAAAAGCTGACGATCGACGGTGTGGAGCTGGAGTTCCAGCTCACGCCGGGTACGGAAGCGCCCGCCGAAATGAACACGTGGCTGCCCCAGCACAAGGCGCTGTGGATGGCGGAAAACTGCACCGGCACGCTCCACAATCTCTACACGCTGCGCGGCGCGGAGGTGCGCGACGGCGCGGCATGGGCAAGCTATATCACCGAGGCCATTTCCCTTTACGGCAAGGACGCGGAGGTCACCTTCCAGTCCCACAACTGGCCGCACTGGGGAAACGACGTGGTGAACGACTACATGGTCAACACGGCTGCCGTGTATAAGTACATCAACGACCAGACTCTGACCTATATCAATCAGGGCTACACCAGCGACGAGATTTCCAACATGATCGAGCTGCCGGAGGCACTCAATCGGGTTTGGTATACCCGTCAGTATTACGGCACGGTGGCGCACAACGCCAAGGCGGTCTATCAGAAATTCATGGGCTGGTATGACAGCAACCCCGTCCATCTGAATCCCCTTACGCCCACCGACAGCGCGAAGAAGTGGGTGGAGTATCTGGGGGATGTGGACAAGGTGCTGCAAATGGCGAAGGCTGACTTTGACAAGGGCGAGTATCAGTGGGTTGCCGAAGTCACGAACACCATCGTCTTTGCCGACCCGACGAACACCGATGCGCGGCTGCTGTGCGCCGATGCGATGGAGCAGCTTGGGTATCAGGCGGAATCCGGCCCGTGGCGCAATGAATACCTGACTGCCGCGCAGGAGCTGCGCCATGGCAACGCGAATCTCACGGCCGCTGCGAAGAACACCGGCGAAATGGTCAAAGCACTGTCCGCGCCGATGCTGTTTGATTATATGGCGATTGTCATGGATAAGCAGGAACTGGCGGACTGCGACTTCATCATGAATGTGACGCTGCCCGATGTGGGAGAGCAGCACATGCTCCGCGTGAAGAACGGCGTGCTGCTGGTCTATGAGAATGCGCTGTCCGATGAAGCGGATGTATCCATCACCTGCCCGAAGAACGCGCTCTTTGCGATTCTGACCAACAATTCGGAAACCGTCGCTAAGGCCGTCAAGGTCGAAGGCAACGCCGAGCTGCTGACGCT
This sequence comes from uncultured Eubacteriales bacterium, assembly GCA_900548125.1. GTDB lineage: Bacteria > Bacillota > Clostridia > Christensenellales > Aristaeellaceae > Ventricola. Next base: position 4,780 of record URJN01000077.1, on the reverse strand, counting down.
GTTGATGGAAAACATGAATCAGTTCCCAATCGTGGGAACCTCTCCGTTTAACATCATCGAGCCGTAACGACTCGCCGGATAAACGCGCACTCATAAGAAGGGCTGCCGCATGAAAGCCAATTTTGGCCTTCTGCGGCAGCCCTTTGCCGTATAATAATTTACGCCATCCCCATCTTTTCGGCGATCTTCTGTCCGAACGGTGTCCCTGCGACGCCGCCGACGCCGGTTTCCTTGAGCGAAACATCCATTTTATCGCCGACTTCGCGCATTGCCAGAATCACCTCATCCGGCGGGACAGCCGAACGGATTCCCGCTAATGCCATATCTGCGCTGGACATAGCAATCATCGCGCCCGCCGCGTTACGCTTGACGCAAGGCACCTCGACCAGACCGGCAATCGGGTCGCAGACCAGCCCCAGCATGCTTTTGATAGCGATTGCCGCCGCATGGCAGACGGCTTGTGCGCTGCCGCCGCCCAGATAGCACAATGCCGCCGCGCCCATAGCGCTCGCCGTGCCGATTTCCGCCTGACAGCCGCCCGCTGCGCCGGCAATCGACGCTTTTGCGGCGACGACCTGACCGATTGCGCCGGCGATATACATAGCGCGAACCATGGCATTATCGTCAAGTCCTTCTCTTGCCTGATAGGGCAGCAGGACGGCGGGCAGAACGCCGCAGCTTCCCGCCGTCGGCGCGGCGACGATGCACTTCATACATGCGTTGCTTTCGCCCATTTCCAGAGCCTGTGCGATGACCTGACCGATATAGTCGCCGCAGATGGTCTTTCCCTTTTGAACATATTCGCGCATCTTGGCGCCGTCGCCGCCGACCATGCCGCTGGCGGAGTGCAGCGCGGGATCATAGCCTTCCTGTGCGCGGCGTATGGCGGCATACAGCGCGTGCATTTTTTCAAGCGACGCTTCTCTGGACACGCCGCGGTCCGTGCAGTCGCTATCCAGAACAACCTCGAAGATATCTTTGTTTTCGCTTGCTTTTTCCAGCGCACGAAGCGATTCGATTGCCATGCTCGTTCCTCCCGTTTATTCTTCCCGCTCGGCGTCGATGAATGTGACGCGCGTAATGCCCTCGCAGCTTTCCAGCCACGTCAAGCTCTCCTGCGGAACGGCTTTATCCGTTTCGATAATCATGACGGCGTTTCCGCCCGGATGATCGCGGTAGAGCTGCATGGTTGCGATGTTGACGCCCTTTTGCGTCAGCATACTGGTCACCTCGCTGACATGACCGGGCTGATCAACGTTCTGTACGATGAGTGTAGGCAGGTCGCCGGAAAAATTGGCACGCAGACCGTTCATCTCCACGACCATGATGCGTCCGCCGCCCAGCGAACAGCCGGTCATGGAGAGCGTTTTTCCGCTTTTGCCGACGAGGTCGATTCGCGCCGTATTGGGGTGTTCTTCCGCAGTACGGGAGAGCGTGAACGTGAACGCCATGCCTGCGTCATGCGCGAGGTCGAAGCTATGCGCGATGCGCTCATCATCCGGCTGAAAGCCGAGCAGACCGGCGATGAGTGCGCGATCTGTGCCATGTCCGTGTCCCGTGGCGGCAAATGAGCCATAGAGCGTGATTGCGGCACTGCGCGGCGTGCCCTCGCCCAGCAGACGGCGCGCCGTGCGCCCCAGACGAACGGCACCCGCCGTATGCGAACTGCTCGGACCGACCATCACGGGCCCGAGAATATCAAACAGGTTCATGTGCGTTTCCCCCTTTGCGCTTTATGGGTTATCATAACAGAAAACGCGCGCGGATTCAACCGATGCGGACGGAAGATTCCTCCAAAATCGGCGCATAACAGAATTTCCTCTATGAAAAAGTGTGATGATGCGTTACAATAGAATGCGCCGGAAGGCAAAAAGAAAAGATTCTTAGGATGTGGAACATGTTTTCGCTGCTGAATAAAGAAGTTAAAAATCTAATCGTGTTTGATCTGGAATGGAACCAGAGCAGTTTTCATACAAACCATCGCATACCGCATGAGATTATTGAAATCGGCGCCTGCCGCGTAAGTCGGGAGGGAAACGTGCTGGACAGGTTCAGCAGACTGATTCGCCCGCGTGTATATCAGAAGCTGGATAAGCACATCAAGCAAGTCACGGGCATCACGGAGGACGAGCTGGCGAACGGCAAGCCGTTTTCCGATGTATTCGGCGATTTCATCGCGTGGTGCGGAGAGGATGTACAGCTGGTGACATGGGGGCGCGATGATTACCCCGTGCTGAAGCGGAACGCCGCTTTTTTCATGACGCCGATGCCCTTTGAGCCGCCGATGGACGCTCAGCTGATTTTCGGCTTCTGCTGTCTGGGCGGCGCACATCAGCAGATGAACCTGCATGCGGCGATGGAGAAGATGGAGATTGAGCTGGATGCGCCTGCACACCGTGCGGTGTATGACGCGGAATGTACGGCGGCTCTGCTCGGAAAGATTGACGAGGCACTCTGCGTGCTTCCGCCGGAAAGACGCATGCAGCTGGAGGCGACGCTGGAAAAGGAAAAGCGCATTGCCGCGTCAGCCCTGCGTTCTCTGCCGACGCCCTATATGTATCAGACGGACGCCCTTGCCGACCAGAAGTTTATGAGCCTGCCCTGCCCGGCATGCGGCAAGCGGACGGCGTTTGATACGCCGTGGTTTGACAGCGGACGGGAAAAGTATATGGCGATTTCCGTCTGCCCTCAGCACGGCTTTGTGTTCGGGCAGATGCACTTTAAGCGCACGCCGTCCAATACGCTCATCATGCACCAGCGCGCCTATCCCGCCAGCATGGAGGATGTCGAGGATGTTCGTGAACGCTATCGGCTCTATCAGCTCATCCCGCTGAAAAAGCGTCATCACCGCCTGAATATGGAAGACGTGGTGAATCGGACGGTCAGAGCGAAGGAATCATAAGCCGGATTTTGCACCGCGGTCTGCAAAGCATGGAAGCCTTGCTCACGCGGGCGAATTTACGCAATTTCTTATGCGTTATAAAAAGCCGCCTTTCCCGTGCATACAGGGAAAAGCGGCTTTTGTCATTTTGGAAAATGGGGCGAGTTCCAAGTGTTGTCTGCTCCGCAGATTACAGGCAGAACATGAAGAATCTCAGCACGTCGAAATAGGCGTCCGACGAGAAGCGAACGCTGCGCGGCCCCGTCTGCTTGACGCCCGGATAGAAGCTGGCGCGGCGCGCGCGGTTATGCTTCACGAATTCAACTTCAACATCGAAATTGTTCGGCAGCGCGACCGTGAATTTTTCCGGATGCGCAATGCCGTCCGCGACAGCAAGCTCTGCCTTTTCGCGGATGCGCTTGACGGCTTCGGCGGGATGAATCGAAATCGAGCCGTTGCCGCAGCCGCGGCTGACCGGAACGGTGTGAATCGCGGGACAGAGCCGCTTTGCCTGCTCGCATACGCCCAGATCGCCCGTGACCATCAGCACGGGTACGTCATACAGCGCAGCCGCAAAGGTATTGATGACCAATTCGCTCGCCTGAATGCCGTTGATGCGGACGGACACATTGTCCAGATTCATCGTATGGGAGAGCGGGTTGGCGTCCGTGTTGGAGGAGGAGTGATAGCCGGTGAAGATGGCACCCGTGAAGCTGGCGTCGATGCCCGACATCATGGAATGGATGTCACTGCCCCAGCCGCGGAAGATACTCACGCGCTCGGGAAGCTCGGAGGGAATCAGGTTGCGCGCGCTGTCGTGCGCATCCTTGATGAGCAGGTCTTCACAGCCTGCGGCGAATGCGCCTTCGCAGGCGGCGGCGACTTCGCGGGTCATCTGATGGCGGAACGGCTCATAATCCGGCTTGCCCAACTCGGTTTCGTCCCAGTGGGCGATGCCGCAGGTGCCCTCAATATCGGCAGAGAGAAAAATGCGGTTCAGCATGAAAAATCAAGCCCTTTCCTGATGAAAGATGGGTACACCCGCAAAGCATCGGCTTCGCGGCGGTTTAAGCAAATCTTAGGCGATGGTCAGCGCGATTTCCATCATCTGGGTGAAGGAATTCTGGCGTGCTTCGGCATCCAGCGATTCGCCCGTTACGACATGGTCGGAGATAGTGCAGATGGCGAGCGCATTCTTGCCCGCACGCGCCGCGTTCAGGTACAGCGCGGCGGATTCCATTTCGACTGCCAGCACGCCGAGCTTTCTGAGCGGCGCGGACATGCGGGACTCATCATAGAAGATATCCGAGGAATACAGCGCGCCGACAGTCGGCTCGATGCCCATTTTGCGGGAGGCGGCAACCGCCTGCTCCAGCAGCTTGAACGAGCAGCAGGGCGCAACGTTGCCGTCAAAGCCATACTGACGGCCGAAGTTGGAGTTGGTATAGGCGGTCATGCCCATCACGATGTCGCGGACTTTGACATTGTCGCCCATGCCGCCTGCCGTGCCGACGCGGATGATATTTTCTACCCCGTAATAGTTGAACAGCTCATAGGAATAGATGCCCATCGAGGGGATGCCCATGCCGGAGGCCATGACGGAAACGCGCTTGCCCTTATACAGACCGGTATAGCCCTGCACACCGCGCGTGTCGTTGACCAGCACCGTGTTTTCAAGATAGGTTTCAGCGATGAACTTGCTGCGCAGCGGGTCGCCGGGCATCAGAACGGTGCGTGCGAAGTCGCCCTCTTTGGCGGTGATATGAGGGGTAGGAATATTCGGGTTTGCCATGATAAAAAGCCCCTTTCTTTGCTTCAATTTTGATATGGGTGACTCTATTATAACGGGTTAAGAGGAAAAAGCCAACTATTATCTTTGAGAATAGAGAAAATGAGGTG
>URJN01000076.1 GCA_900548125.1 uncultured Eubacteriales bacterium | reverse complement strand
CGGGGCTTTGCTTATTCAATTTTCTGTGCCGCAAACGTCTTTCCGTCAAACACCCGGATTTCCTTAAACCCACAGGCTTCAAGCAGGGCTTTTGCCCGATCGAATGCACAATCCACCGTGCCGACACCGTGCGAATCGGAGGAAATCGTTACTTGGGCGTTTCGCCTTTTGAGCTGCTCCAAAACCCATCGGGACGGATACGGCGTGGTTCGCCAGCCGCGACTGATGGCGCCGGTATTCACCTCGAAGATTTTGCCTGCCGAGACGAGCGCATCCATCGCATCGAGCGCGGCAGCCCGATAGCGCAGGCTTGTTTCGTCAAAGAAATGCTCTTTCTCATCGAACTTCGTCAGCAGGTCGAAATGCCCGACAATCTGCGCGCGCGGTTCGTCGGCGATGCGTTTAAGCTGGGCAAAATAGCATTCCGCCGCCGCGTCGCTGTCGCCGCCGAAAACTTCCGCCAAAAAGCGGCGCGTCGTTTTCGGGCTGCCGTCCACGGTCGGATAAGCCGCCGGATCGCCGCCGACGGGCAGGAAATGCGCCGAACCGATGGCATAATCAAACGGTTCGAGCCACTCTGCATCGCTGAGCACATCCCATTCCACGCCCGCGTACACGGCAATCCTTCCTGCATAAGCCGCCTTGAGACGCTGCATTTCGGCAAGAAACGGCGCGACGTTCTCCGCCTTTGCCGCCCAGCCGTTTTCAAACGGAAGCGGGCTGTGGATGCTGATGCCCGCCGAATCCATGCCCGCAGTCAGACAGGCGCGGATCATCTCCTCCGGCATGTTTTTGCCGTCGCAAAAGACGCTGTGCGCATGAAGATTCTGCATGGTCAATACCACATCCAGTTCTTAAACCAGTTCATTTTCGCCAGCCAATCCCTTGAGACCTCCATGCCGGAAGCATAGGGATAGAACGCGATGAACAGCACCACCGCCGCCACGCCAAGCACGGCGGCAAGCGCATGACTCAGCTTCGGTTTTCTGCGCTCCAGATAGCGCAGTGCCTGCACCGTCGCCAAAATGATGAACGGCACGCTTGCGAAATAGTGATAGATGAACGTCAGCCGGCTGACCAGCACCCACGGCAGATACGCCGACAGGAAGCCCACCGCGATGACCGGCATGGCGCGGTCATACGCATCGTCCCTACCGGGAACGACGCGGAGCATCGGCAGCGCATTGCGATAGAAGCTGTATCCCAATACGAACAGAATGCCCAGCAGACCCGTCCACCAAACCGCGGGATTGCCGAACGCCATGATGGTGCTTGCCTTGCCTGCCTCCGGGAACGCCGCGCTGTAATACCACATCGGCTTGATGATGAGCGGCCACTCATACCACGGCGACGAGAAGTAATGCGTCGCAACGAGGTTCTTGTGGTATTCGAACATCGTCACCTGCGCATTCCAGACGCGCTCAAGCATCTTGGCGTTCAGCTTCACCTCGCCGTATGCGCTCAGATACGGAATGTAGCTCATCACATAGATTGTCACCGGAATAAGCACGAAGAACACGATGCACGCGGCGATGGTCAGCGCACCCTTTTGAACAAAGCTGTCCGCCGCATGCGCAAACGCGGGATCTTCCTCCCTGTGCTTCTGCGCGTATCGGCTCTGCTTGTACAACGCAATGAACCGCGAGAAGAACAGCACGGCAAGCCCGACCGCGCCATAGCAGCCAATCCACTTGCTCGAAATCGCCAGCCCCATGAACACGCCGGACAATCCCAGCGGAATAAACGTCCTGCCCAGCTTCTGATGATAGAAGCTCATTTGCATCCACCGCGCCATAAACAGGAACATCACCATCATGAACAGCACCGGGAAGGAGTCGATGGTCGCGATGCGCGTCTGCGTAAAGTGCATGCAGTCCGCTGTCAGCAGCAGCGCACTCAGCGCAGCCCAGCGCGTGCGCTTCATCAGCTGCATCGCCAGCAGGTAGATGGCGGGAATCATCAGAATGCCCGTCAGCGTACCCGCAAACCGCCACGCAAACGGCGTCATGCCCATCAGGTCGATGCACCAGCTCATAAAGACCTTGCCCAGCGGCGGATGCGTCGTTTCGTAGGTATACAGGCTGTGCGCATGCTCATAGCCCGTGCGCGCATGGTAAATCTCATCGAAGTACATGCTGTTTTCGTAGGTCGGCTTTTGGGGAACGGTGTCCTGCTCGTCGATAAGCGTATTCGGGTCGCTTCCGCGTCCCTCCAGCGCACCGCTCGCCGTCACGGAAACCGGCGCAATGACCTGTCCGTTTTCATCGACCGCCGCCACTTCCCAGAGCGCAGAGCCTGCGTCCTTGAATGTCACGCGCAGATAGCGTCCGCTCAGCGCAGTCATGCTTCCGGATGCGCCCGCAACGACGCCGGAAGCGTCATAGGTCGGCGCTCTGAGTGCCAGCCACTTGAAGCACTCGCCGCGGTCAAAGAAGGCGTCCGTTTCGGCGCTGTAATCCACGCCGTCATCGGATGCGGCAAACGAAAACTGCGTATCCGAAATGCCGCCGTAGTAATAGACGTGGAAATTCTCATGGACGCTGCCCAAGTCTATGACCACGCTTTCGCCTTCCGCGGTAGACACATAGCCCGTCTGCGGTGCTTTGCCTGCGCCCAGATGATAAAACGCAACGGCTGCGTAAACCAGCGTCATCGCGCCCATAAGGGCGAAGTCTCGCGGGCGCAGATGCAGGCGATAGTCCTTTTCGTGAAGAAGCTCGTCGCGCATGCGCGTTTCCGCCGCGCAGGGGGCTTCCTCCGTCTGTCTATCCGCCTCGTCTGTTCTCCTTCTCTGCGGCAGAGTGAGCGCAGGTGCGCCCATCGTCAGCCGCACGGCGGTATAGACCGTCAACGCCGCGCACGCAAGCTGCACCGCGCCCAGCACATAGCCCAGCCATGTATTCGGCGCAATGAGATAATCATACGCCAGCACGACGCCGATGTTCACCGCCGACGCCGCCGATGCTGCCACGGCGGAAATCAGCAGGCGCAGATCGCCCGTTTCGACAAAGGCAAAGAAAAGCAGCGCAAGCGCAGGCAGGATATAGCGTTCGTGCATCTTGGTCGTCAGCACGAAGATGAGCTGCATCGTCATCGCCGACGCGAGGAACAGGCGGCTTCTGCCCTGCCCCAGCAGGTAGACGGCGATGCCCGTCGCGAAGGAGAGAACCATCAGCACTACGCCGAGCTGTCCGTAGGTTACGCCGCCGAGCAACGCTGTCGATTCATCCACCCAGTTGCCTCCCAGCAGGAACATCAGGTTTCCGGTCGAAAGCGTCGCATGCGGATAACCGGAGAGCGTCGCCGCGTACTTGTCCGCCAGCCATGTGACGATATTCTCGCCCCACGCAAACGGCAAAACGATTGCCAGCGTCACCGCTGCACCGCCCAGCAGCCCCAGCACGATGGACTTTCCGCGATGCTCGCCGAGCTTCGCTTCCTTCATCAAGGCGGCAACGCCCAGCGGCACGAGCAGACCCGCCTGCGGCTTTGCCAGCACGGCAAGCGCAAAGATCGGAATCGCAATCGTCCACTGTCCCTCGCGGGCATTGAGCAGCATCAGCACCAGCAGAAGTGCCAGCACGGAGTCAATCTGCCCCCAGCAGCTTCCGGTGACGATGAACGCCGGATTCAGCGCGAGCATCGCGGCAACCGCCAGCGATACGCCGTTTCCGAATTTCTTCTTCGCCGCCGCATAGCAAACCGCCGCCAAAGCGAGGTCGCAGGCAATCGGTACCATCTTCATCAGTGCCTGAAATCCGATGCTGCCCGTGCTCATGCCCAACAGATTGCCGATGACGCCCAGCAGCCCCAGCACCAGCATATACGCCGGCGGATAATCGCAGAAATAGCCTTCCTGATAGAAATTTCCCGCGCCGCCGGATGCCATTCTGCCCGCCCACGCGCCAAAGCAGCCCATGTCCACGCCGTATCCCTTGACCGTAAAGGCGAGGACGGCGCGAAGGACAAACGCGGCAGCCAGCGTCAGGATCAAGCCGATGCCGGCGCGGCGGTCATTCAGGTTCGCCCCATTCAGACCGCGCACCAGCAGAAACGCAATCGCCAGATAGATTGCCGCCGATATGCCCAGCAGCGGAATGCTCCGCTCCTTCATCGACGTCGGCGCGGTGTTCTCCGTCTTTTTGCTCGGCGCGGGCGTTGACAGGTCAAGCACCGTTTCGCCGACGGGCACCGTTTCCACCTGCTCCAGCGCAACGTCGGTAAACCAAGCCTTGCCGCTGTTCTCCGAGCCGTATCCGCCCAGACGCGCCATGACCGTCACCTCGCGCTGTCCCTTGCCGGTTTGCGCATAGAGCGTCAGCGTTTCCCACTGCCCCGCCGTGTCGTGAAGGTCTGCGCTGGTTCCGTATATGCCGGAGAAGGACACGTTCGCGCCCTTATGCTCCTCGCCGCAGTTTTCAGCCATCACGCGCGCGGTCAGCCTGTATGTCGCGTTCTCGCGGACGGAAACCGTCTGCTCAAACCGCGCATCGTTGGATGCGGCGTTTTCGACCAGCGCGGCGGTTGTCCCGTCCGCCATGGTCACCGCCTCCAGATACGATGCGCCCGCGCTCGTCACCCACATGCCGGTTGACCAGCCGTCGGGCATGCCGTCCGTCACCGCGGAAAAATCGCCGTTGACGAGCAGGTTGCCCGCCTGCGGTGCTTCGTCCTTTCCGCCTCGGGTCAGCGCAAACACAGCCGCTGCAACCACGAGCAGCAGCACAGCCAACATGCCGACTGTTTTCTGACGTTTATTCATCCATTGAACCTCCGGGTCAAAACAGTGGTCCCTGATAGGGAAAAGCATCCTTGATATGCGTGAGCCGCGCCCCCTGAATCTCGATGACGTCAAACCGCGCCTGCCTGTTCATCAGACCGTTTTTCATCATATAGGCGACCGCGCCCCTGCATATTCTCTTTTGTTTGGCTGGCGTTACGGCTTCGCGTCCATACGCGCCGCCCTTTCTCACCTTGACCTCGACAAAGACAACCACCCCGCCGTCGAGGGCAATCAGGTCGATCTCCGCGCCGGGGAACACCGCGTTACGCGCAAGGATTTCATACCCCTGCTCAACGAGATACTGCTCCGTATGCACTTCGCCGAGCTTGCCGACCGCATGCGAATCCATATTCACCCCACAAAATGCCCGATGAACGAGCGGCGATGAATCGGCGTCGGTCCGTATTTTTTCAGCGCGGCGATATGCTCCGCCGTGCCGTAGCCCTTGTTTTTGGCGAATCCGTATTCCGGATACTGCGCGTCAAGCTCCCGCATGATGCGGTCCCGCGTCACCTTCGCCAAAATGGAAGCCGCCGCAATCGAGTAGCACAGCGCGTCGCCGTGTACCAGCCCGCGCACCTCGCCCTTGACGTTCAGCCTGTCGATGGCATCGACCAAAAACAGGTCGCACGGCGCATCCTTCGCCGCCAGTGCCATCGCGTTCTTCGTCGCATTCAGGATGTTGACCCGGTCGATCTCCTCCGGAGAGGCGAGGATGACCTGCGCATAAATCGCCGTTTCCCGAATCTTATCATACAGCTCCTCGCGCCGCTTTTCGGTCAGCTTCTTGCTGTCATCCACATAGAGCAGCAGCGGTTCCGGCGGCATGACCACGCAGGCGGCGGCAACCGGTCCGCAGAGCGGCCCGCGCCCCGCCTCATCCAGTCCCGCGAACATCCTGCCCGTCTGCCAGATTTCTTTATCCGTCTGGGTGATTTCCTCAAGCCGCGCATTCCAGTCTTTTTTCATACAGCTATCTTTCCCGGGCTTTCGCCCAATCCCACCGAGGGCTTATTCCTCAGTTCAGCTTGTTGACATAAGCAAACTTGGCTCGAATAGCAAAATCATGAAATTAAGCTATTCTTTCATTTGCGGAAAGGGCTATTCTCCCCCCAAGGGGGAGAATAGCTTTTTGTCTGCAACCGAGGGCTTATTCCTCGGTTTCTTTCTTGATTTCGCGCTGTTCTTCCGCCTTTTTCTTAGGCGGCAGCGGTGCTTTTTGCAGCGTGATGCGTCCGAGCTTACCCGCTCGGAACTCATCCAAAATGACGGATGCGCCGCGGTCGGTATCGCATACCCCGCCGGGGAGCAGCCATCCGCGCCCGCGGCAGGCTTCCTCCAGCAGCGGAACGCCGCGCAGGGTGTTATCCTTGAGCTTAAAGCGCGTCGTCAGCGCGTCGGCATGCTCCTCCATCAGGTTTTCCATCAGGCGGATGGCGAGCATCTGCTGATCCATGATGTTATCGTTGATGGTTCCGACAAACGCCAGCGCGCGGGCGTCCTGCTGGTCGCTGAGGTTGGGCCAGAGCAGACCGGGCGTATCGAGCAATTCCAGATACGGCGTGATGCGCACCCACTGATTGCTGCGGGTCACACCGGGGCGGTCGCCCGTGCGGGCGATGGATGCGCCGTTGATGCGGTTGGTGAACGTGGATTTGCCGACATTCGGCACGCCGACAATCATCACGCGGACAGTCTTTTTGACGCCGCGCGCCGCCATTTTGGCAACGGCTTCGGCACTTGCTTTTTCGATTCGCGCAATGATATCCTTCGCCTTGCCGCGGATGCTGTCAAAGCTCATGCAGTCAATTCCCTGTGCGCGGAAATAGGCAAGCCACGCACGGGTCTGGTTTTCCTGCGCCAAGTCCGCCTTGCCCAGCACGAGCAGGCGGCGTTTGCCCTTGATGAGCGTGTCCAAATCCGGATTTCGGCTGGCTCTGGGGATTCGCGCATCGCAAAGCTCGACGACGACATCCACCCGACTGAGCTGATCGGCGAGCGCGCGCTTCGCCCTTGCCATATGTCCGGGATACCAGTTGATTTTTTTCTCGTCGGCGCGGAGCATCATATCTTCGTTCATGGAACCTCCTTTTGGGGCTCTGCCCCAAGCCTTGGCAGGGAGTTCGTTCCCTGCGTGTTTTTCGCTTCGCGCCTGATTACATAAACAGCGCGCTTTTTCAAAATACAAAAAGACCGTCGGACATAACGCCCGGCGGTCTTAACAGCACAATTACATCTCCTTAATCTTGGCGGCCTTGCCGGACAGATTACGCAGATAGTACAGCTTCGCACGACGGACCTTGCCGCGGCGGAGCACCGTAATCTTATCAAGACGCGGGGAATGCAGCGGGAAAGTACGCTCCACGCCGATGCCGTAGGAAACACGGCGGAGGGTGAAGGTCTCACGGATGCTGCCGTTGCGCTTCGCAATGCAGACGCCCTCGAACGCCTGAAGACGCTCGCGTCCGCCCTCAACAACCTTCACCATAACACGCAGGGTATCGCCCACGTTGAACTTGGGAAGATCTTTCTTGAGCTGCTCGCTTTCGATCGCACGGATGATTTCGCTCATGAGTGGTTTCTCCTTTCATCATAGGCGTTCATGCCTGACGCGACTTTGTCAGCAGCGGAGCGCCCGTTTCATACAAAGGAGATTATAACACGGCGAGCGGCGTTTATGCAAGAGAAATTTTCTGTTTTTCCGAAAAAACCGTGTAGAAGCCGCCTATTTCATCGCATCCAGTGCCGCCTGTGCCAGCCGAAGCGCGTCGGCGGGCGTATTTTTCCCTTCCAGTACATCCTTGATGATGCCGCACATCAATCTGCGCAGGGTTGTGCCGACCTCGCTCGTATCCTGAAGCGGAAGCCATACCGCGTCATCCTGCCTGATGCTTCCGCCATCCAGCACACCTTGCGCCCGCTCATCCGTGCGCCAGAAAGCGACCGCCTTTGCCGCCATCGCGTGCGCCTGCGTTTCCAGCCCGACCGGAATACATGCGCCCGTCAGTTCAAACGAGTGTATCGTAAGCCCTGTCGCGGTCGGATAAGGCACGGTCACCAGCTCGATGCCGTTCTCCCTGAGCCGACGGGCATTGCGCTGCGCGTCCGCTTGCGTCCAGTCGATAAACAACGCCGTCTTTCCGCTCAGAAAATGCTCCAGCGCATCCTGTCGGCTCTCCGCCTGCGCAATCATGCCGTTTCTTACGCGATCCCGAAGCCATTCCAGACCTGCGCGAACGTTCACATGCTCGATTTGGCTATGCCGCCCATCCTCAGTGAGCATCGTTCCGCCGTAAATCGCCTGTATGAGGGCTTCCAGCGCGGCGCAATTCTCCGGACGCGGCTCCCATATTTCCACAGCGGGTGTTTTTTCCAGCGCAAAATCCTCCAGCAGCTGGTCAAACTCCATCGGATACCAAACCGGATGCTCGGTCGCGGAAGTCAGGTAATCAAAGTGCCGGCGTTCCAGCAGCCGCCGATTGACCGCAATCTGCCGCTGTGTCGCCGTCAGCGGCGCCATATACAGCCTGCCATCCTCCGTGCATGCCGAAATCACCTGACTGTTGACCGCCTCCATGTCGCCGACGCAGGCATCCAGCCCCTCAAACAAACCTTCCTTTGCCCAGACACAGGCGTCGCGCGGCGCACAGATAACGATTTCCGGCACATCATCGGCAAGAATCAACTCCCGCAGGCTTCTTCCCGTATTCGTCTGCATTTCGCATGACCATTCAGCCTGCGGAAACTCGCTCCGCGTCAGCTCCATGAGCTGCTCGGCAACCTCTTGATTCAGAGTGTCAGCCGCAACGTACACATCCATCTGCGGCTGCGCCGCCGCGCTCATCGTCACAGCGCACATCAGCAACAAAAGCACCGTCAAAACTCTTTTCACAAGTCTTCCCTCCCCTGTCCTGATGCTTCATATATACACAGGGTCAGAAAAAAACATGCTTCCCAGCGGACTGAGTCCGCCTTCACTTCCGCCGAAGTCTGCATAGCGTTGAAGCTCTGCGCACGCGGGCAATCTCGGCGTTATTTCCCACGCTTCAAAAGCGGCTGAGTCCGCCTTCATTTCCGCCGAAGTCTGCAAAACATTGAAGCTCTGCGCACGCGGGCAATCTCTGCATTATTTCCCACGCTTCAAAAGCGGCTGAGCCTGCCTTCACTTCCGCCGAAGTCTGCAAAACATTGAAGCTCTGCGCACGCGGGCAATCTCTGCGTTATTTCCCACGCTTCAAAAGCGGC
>URJN01000075.1 GCA_900548125.1 uncultured Eubacteriales bacterium | reverse complement strand
GAAAAAAGACGATTAAAGGTCAAATCAGAAAAAAGAAAAAGTCAGACTCCAAGAGGTGAAGGCATGCGGACGGAGATACAACAGATTTCACTGCGGGAAGTGTTGCATTTCCTCGGTTGGCACGGTTCGCCGCTTGAACCGCAATGGATATCGACGCTTCACGCCTTGTGCGAGCGGGTCAAAAAAGAGGTTCATCCGCGTGTGATATTCCGGCGTTTTCCCATTGAGTCAGGCGGCAGATTACAGGGAACGAGTTGGGCAGCGCAGGGCGAGGATGCACGCGCATTGCTGGCTTCCTGCGAGGAGGCGGTGCTGTTCGCGGCGACGCTGGGCGCGGAGAGCGAACGCATGCTTTTGCGCGAACAGGCGGTATCGGCGGAAGGTGCGCTGCTACTCGACGCGGTATTGAGCGCGGCGATTGAAAGCGTATGCGATGATGCGGAAAACCAACTGCGCAGGGAAGCGGAAGCATCCGGAAAGTATCTGACGGACAGGTTCAGCCCCGGCTACGGCGATATGCCGCTTGAGCAGTCAAAAGGCATCTGTCGTGTGCTGTCTGCGGACAAGAATATCGGGCTGACGGTCAGCCAAAGCGGAATCATGATTCCGCGCAAATCGGTTACGGCGGTGATGGGCGTCAGCAAAAAGCCTGTTCCGCGCAGACCTTCCGGATGCGAAGGATGCTCGGCAAGAGCAACCTGCCCCCTGCGGAGGGCAGACAAGGACGAATGACGGAGGATAATCGTATGGCGGCACAGGAAATCACACTGCTGGATGGCGCAATGGGAACGATGCTCCAGCATGCCGGACTTCAGCTTGGCGACAGACCTGAAACGCTTTCCATCGCGGCACCGGACGTTGTAGAGCATATCCAGCGTCAGTATGTTCAGGCGGGAACGCGCATGCTCCTTGCCAACACATTCTGCGCCAATGCGCATAAGCTGGCGGGAACAGGTTATGGCGTGGAGGAGGTCATTGAGGCATCTGTCCGCGTGGCGAAGCGGGCGTGTGCGGGAACGGATGCAGTTGTGCTGTTGGATGTGGGTCCGATCGGAGAGCTGCTTGAACCGCTGGGGACGCTTAAATTTGATGAAGCGTATGCGCTGTTTAAGCAAATGCTCTGTGCGGGTGAGGCGGCTGGCGCGGAGGGCGTCTTTTTTGAAACCTTCTCCGATTTAAATGAACTGCGCGCCGGTGTTCTGGCGGCGAAGGAATGCACAAAGCTGCCTGTCTATGCGTCGATGACCTTTGAAGCATCGGGGCGCACGTTCCTCGGCTGCCGCGCGGATGCGGCGGCGATGGCACTCAGCGCATTGGGCGTCAAGGCACTGGGCGTCAACTGCTCACTCGGACCTGTTGAGGTTGCGCCTATTTTGCGTGCGATGAGAACATGTACGGATTTGCCGCTCATTTTGAAGCCGAATGCGGGGCTTCCCGATCCGGCGACGGGCGAATACCATACAGATCCAGAGGAATTCGCGGCGGCGTGCGCAGAATTGACCGATATCGGCGCGGCGTATATCGGCGGGTGCTGCGGAACGACGCCCGCATTTATTGAGGCTCTCCGCCTGGAATTGGCAGGGAAAAAGGCGGTATGGACGGAAAAAACCGTCCATGGCATTTGCTCGGCGAGCGAGGTATGCGCGTTTGGACAGGGTGTGCGCGTCATTGGCGAGAGAATCAATCCGACGGGCAAGAAGCGTTTTCAGCAGGCACTCCGCGAAAAGGATATGAATTATATCGTCGCGCAGGCGGTTGAGCAGGCGGACGCAGGCGCACAGATTCTGGATATCAACGTTGGTCTGCCCGGAATCGATGAGGTCGATTTGATGCGCAGGGTGGTGACCGCCATCGGCGGCGCGGTCGGTCTGCCCTTGCAGATTGATTCCTCCAATCCTGCGGCGATTGAAGCGGGACTGCGTGCCGCGCCGGGCAAGTGCCTCATCAACAGCGTCAACGCATCGGAAAGCTCGCTTCAAACCGTCCTTCCGCTGGCGAAAAAATACGGTGCGGCAATCGTCGGTTTGGCACTTGGCGAAAGCGGGTTGCCCTCAACCAGCGATGAACGCATGGCATTCGCGCAGAAGATTGTGGATGCGGCGGTCAGGCAGGGAATTCCGCGTGAAGATATCGCCATCGACTGCCTGACGCTGACGGTTTCCGCTCAGCAGGGACAGGTCGGGCAGACGCTGGAAGCCGTTCGGCGCGTCAGAATGGAGCTGGGGCTTGAAACCGTGCTGGGCGTATCGAATATTTCCTTCGGATTGCCGCAGAGAGCAATCGTTACGCAGGCGTTTTTGACGCAGGCAATCCTTGCGGGGCTGACGCTGCCCATCATCAACCCGAATGTCAAAGAGATGATGGACACGGTGGATGCCTGCCGTGTTTTGAACGGAGAGGATGCGGGATGCGCGGCGTATATAGAGCGTCATGCGCCTGTGACCGATGTCAAGCCCAAAGCGGCGGAAGGCGGGAAGGTGACCATCCGCGAGGCGATTGCCAAAGGCTTAAAGGGGGAATCGGCAGCCGCCGCACGCGAGCTGCTTCAAACGATGACGCCGCTTGAGCTGGTCGAAAAGGAGCTGATTCCCGCGCTCGATGCGGTTGGTGAGCAATATGAACGGCAGCAGATTTTCCTGCCCCAGCTCATGAATGCCGCAACAGCGTCCGGCGCGGCGTTTGACGAAGTCAAGCGGGCGATTGAGAAGCAGGGCGCATCCGGAGAGGGCAAAGGTCCGATTGTATTGGCGACGGTTGAAGGCGATATCCACGATATCGGGAAGAACATCGTCAAAACGGTCTTGGAAAATTATGGTTTTCATGTCATTGACTTGGGCAGGGACGTTCCCGCACAGCGCGTGGTGGATGCCGTGCGCGAATACGGCGCAAAGATTGTCGGTCTGTCCGCGCTGATGACGACGACCGTGCCCAACATGGAAAAGACGATTGCCCGGCTTCATGACGAAGGCATTCATATACCGGTCATCGTCGGCGGCGCGGTGCTGACGCCGGACTATGCCCGACAGATTGGCGCGGATTACTATGCCAAGGACGCAAAGCAATCTGCGGACATTGCAAAATCCATACTGGGATAAAGGAATGGCATATTATGGAAGATTCTCAAATCGTCCGTCAGCTGCTGGAGCGGGGGACGCTGGTTTTTGACGGCGCGACCGGAACGGCTCTCCATGCGCAGACAGAGGATGGCGAACCGATTGAGCACCTTTGCCTGAGCGCGCCGCAGTACGTGCTGAAACTGCATCAGGCTTATTTGGCGGCGGGTTGTCAGGCGATCAAGACTAACACGTTTGCGGCGCACGTTTCGATGGCGTGCGAGAACGGGGAGCAGCAGCGCGAGGTGATTTTGGCGGCGTGGACGTTGGCGCGTCGTGCGGCGGAAGGATATCAGGCGGCTGTCTTTGCGGATATCGGACCGGCGGCAATCGAAACAGAGAATGCCGCGGCGGATTATTGCGCCATGGCGGATCTCTTTCTGAATGCGGGCGCAACATGCTTTCTCTTTGAAACGATGCCGACGGATAAGGGTTTGGCTGAAGCTGCTGCCCATATCCGAAAGCGTTGTCCGCAGGCGTTCATCTTGGTTTCCTTTGCCGCAGTCGCGGATGGCTTTACGCGGGCAGGCGAACAGGCGGAAAAGCTGATTGCGAAAATGAGCGTCTGTAAAGATGTGGACGCGGTCGGGCTGAACTGCATTTGCGGTGCGTACCATATGCGCAAACTGCTGTCCGGCATTCGTGCAAAGGAAAAGTGGCTCAGCGCGATGCCCAACGCGGGCTATCCGCATGTCGAGGAAGGGCGGACGTACTACGACAGCGATCCGGTATACTATGCGCAGCAGGTGGAAGCCTGTATTCGGCAGGGTGTGCGCATCGTGGGCGGATGCTGTGGAACGACGCCCGAGCATATTCGGCAGATTGTCAGGCGGGCTGGTCATGCGGCTCCGCTCGTGTCCGCACCGTCAGAAAAGAAAATCCAGCCGGAAAAGCCGGTCTGCAAGAGCAAAATCAAGCAAAAGCTCGACGAGGGAAAGCGTGTCATTCTGGTTGAGCTTGACCCGCCGAGAAGCGCGGATCTCGGCGGTTTCATGCAGGGCGCGCGGACGTTGGTGCAGGCGGGCGCGGACGCAATTACCATCGCGGACTGCCCAATCGGGCGCGCACGCATGGATTCCAGTATTCTGGCATGCAAGATGTCAAGAGAGTTGGGCATAGAAGCCCTTCCGCATATGACCTGTCGGGACAGAAATGTCAATGCGACCAAAGCCCTTCTGCTGGGGCTGTCGATGGAGCAGGTTCATAATGTTCTGGTTGTGACCGGAGACCCGATTCCGACCGAGGAGCGCGGAAGCGTCAAAAGCGTCTATCAGTTCAACTCGCGTGTGCTGGCGCGGTTTATCACGGGACTTCGGGAAAACGGAGAAATCGAGCCGTTTTTTGTCTGCGGTGCGCTGAACATCAATGCGAATCGATTTGATTTGGAGCTTGAACGCGCAAAGGAAAAGACGGAATGCGGCGTGGAGGCATTTTTGACCCAGCCTGTGCTGAGCGAAAGGGCAGCGGTGAATCTGGAAAAAGCCCGACAAGCATTGAAGGCAAAGCTGATTGGAGGGCTTTTGCCGGTTGTCAGCGAGAAAAATGCCCGCTTTCTGCAAAGCGAAGTGCATGGCATTGCGGTGGACGACGCCATTGTCCGCGCTTATGAAGGGCTTAATCGGGCGCAGGGCGAAGAGCTGGCGATCAGGCTCTGCCGCGACGCCGCCGAGCGTATCGCGCCGTTTGTGGATGGGTATTATATCATGACGCCGTTCCAGCGGACGGGGCTAGTATGCCGAGTTATGGAAGCAATCGAATGAAACCGCGCGGTCCGAAATTTGACTTGGGAAGCGGCACTTGGATGAAATAAGGGCTTGAAGAAAGCGGTTTTTTGTGAGATAATAAAAGCTGTATGTAAATCTTGGAATGTGGAGCAGGAAAAAGGAGAACCTTATCACATGATCGCAACGCAAAATATTTCGCTTTCTTACAGCGGCAAGCCGCTCTTCAAAAACGTCAACATCAAATTCACCGCCGGAAACTGCTACGGCATCATCGGCGCAAACGGAACCGGCAAATCGACGTTCCTCAAGGTGCTGTCCGGTGAGCTGGAGCCGACTACGGGCGAGGTGGTCATCACCCCCGGCGAACGCATGGCAGTCCTGCGTCAGAACCACTTTGAATTCGACCAGTACGAAGTGCTTCAGACGGTCATCATGGGGCATAAGCGCCTGTATGAGATCATGAAGGAAAAGGACGAACTCTACGCCAAGGAAGAGTTTACCGATGCGGATGGCGAACGCGCCAGCGAGCTGGAGGGCGAATTCGCCGAGCTGGACGGCTGGAACGCTGAGAGCAATGCGGAAATGATTCTGACCGGTCTGGGTATCAGCCTCGACCTTGAGCATAAGCAGATGAGCGAGCTGGACGGCAGCCAGAAGGTCAAGGTGCTGCTGGCGCAGGCGTTGTTCGGAAATCCGGATATCCTGCTGCTGGACGAACCGACCAACTATCTGGATATCCAGTCCGTCCGCTGGCTGGAAAACTTCCTGCTGGATTTCCCGAATACGGTAATCGTCGTCAGCCATGACCGCCACTTCCTCAATAAGGTCTGCACGCATATCTGCGATATCGACTTCGGCAAGATTCAGATGTACGTCGGCAACTACGATTTCTGGTATGAATATACCCAGATGGCGGCCCGTCAGCAGAAGGATATCAACAAGAAGAACGAGCAGAAAATCAAGGAATTGCAGGCGTTCATTCAGCGCTTCTCTGCTAACGCCAGCAAGCATAAGCAGGCGACCAGCCGTAAAAAGCTGCTCGACAACCTTCAGATGGAGAACTTTACGCCGTCTTCCCGCCGTTATCCGTATATCGCTTGGAAGCCGGATCGCGAGATCGGCAACGACCTGCTGACCGTGTCCAATCTTTCCAAGACAATCAACGGGCGCAAGGTGCTTAACAACATCTCCTTTGTGCTGACACCGGGCGACAAGGTTGCCTTCGTCGGCACGGACGAGCTGGCGCGCACCACGCTCTTCCAGATTCTCATGGGCGAAATGGAGCCGGATGAAGGCAGCTTCAAGTGGGGCGTGACCACCAGCCAGAGCTATTTTCCCAAGGACAACGGCGCTTACTTCGACGATTGCCAGTACAACCTGATCGACTGGCTGCGTCAGTTCTCCGAGAGCCAGTATGAAAGCGATATCCGCGGCTGGCTGGGCCGCATGCTCTTCTCCGGAGAAGAGGCGCTCAAGCCCGCACGTGTTCTCTCCGGCGGCGAGAAGGTGCGCTGCATGCTGGCACGCACGATGCTTTCCGGCGCGAACGTGCTGATTCTGGACGAGCCGACCAACCATCTGGACTTGGAATCCATCACCGCGCTGAACAAGGGCATGATTGAATTCACCGGTTCCATGCTCTTTGCCACGCAGGACCACGAATGTATCCAGACGGTTGCCAACCGCATCATGGAGATTCTGCCGGGCGGTCTGGTGGATCGCCGCGAGAGCTATGACGATTATATTGAAAGCGAAATTGCGGCGCAGCAGCGTGCTGCATTGATGCAGGCGTAAACCCACGGAGAAAAATTTGCCCGTCAAGCGGCACACGACGCTGAAAGTGTGGTATACTGAGTGAACGGGAAGAAGGGATTGCCGTGGAACATATCAAACAAGATAAAATCATCAATGTACCCAACGCGCTGACGTTGGTTCGTATTCTGCTTCTGCCCGTCGTCGTTTGGCGGTTTGTGCTGGGCGATACGACGGGGGCGCTGATCGTCTATATGACCGCCATGCTGACAGATGCGCTGGATGGCATCATTGCCAGAAAAACCAACCAGATTACTGCTCTGGGTAAGCTGCTTGATCCGATTGCGGATAAGCTCTCTCTGGTCACGCTGCTCGGGCTGTTTGTTTCGGCGGGCGAGATTCCGCTGTGGGTGCTTGCCATCATCCTGTTTAAGGAAGTCATGATGGTCATTGGCGGCGGCGTTGCACTCAAGCACGGCATTGTGGTCTATGCGCTTCCGATAGGAAAGATTACGACGGTGACGTTTGTGCTTTCCATGGTGGCGAGATTTATGTCCGTTTTGCCACTGGCGGATATCCTGTTGTGGATATCGGTTGCGCTGTCGATGGTGGCGCTGGTCTGGTATGCGGCAGACCTGATGAAAAAACTTGGACTCAAGCAGATTTGACAAAATAAAATGCTTACTTATGGCGGCTCACGGCATTGACAAGATGCGGTGAGCCGTTTATAATATGTAAAATCCATTTTTAAGTGTGTCTTTTTCATATCATAAACGTGTGTTTGGGGTTTGGCTTGGCGCATAAACCTGAACAAAAGTAATTGCGGGCTCTGCCTGCTTTTTTATAAGAATATGAATGAAAAAGAAACGCGGTTTACATCTGGAGAGAAAACAGGAGGAAGAAAAATGCTGCCGAATGTGATTCGTGAAGGACTTACTTTTGATGACGTTCTGCTGGTTCCGCGCCGCAGTGAAGTGTTGCCCAAGGAGGTCAAGCTCGAAACATGGCTGACCGATAAGATTAAGTTGAACATTCCGTTTCTGTCCGCTGCGATGGACACGGTAACGGAGTCGAAGACGGCGATTGCCATGGCGCGCGAAGGCGGTTTGGGTATCATCCATAAGAACATGTCGATCGAGCAGCAGGCACAGGAAGTCGATAAGGTCAAGCGTTCTGAGAACGGCGTTATCTCCGACCCGTTCCATCTCGGTCCGGACAATCTGGTTTCCGACGCTGAGGAGCTGATGGCGCGTTATCGCATTTCCGGCGTGCCGATCACGGACGCCAACGGCAAGCTGGTCGGCATCCTGACCAACCGCGACCTCCGTTTTGAAACCAATTATTCCCGCCCGATTCACGAGGTCATGACCTCCGAGAACCTCATCACCGCGCCGGTTGGCACGACGCATGAGCAGGCTCGTGCGATCCTGGCGAAGCATCGCATCGAGAAGCTCCCGCTGGTGGATAACGAGGGCATCCTGCGCGGCTTGATTACCATCAAGGACATCCAGAAGGCGCAGAAGTACCCGAACTCCGCGAAGGATGCTTCCGGTCGTCTGCTGTGCGGCGCGGCTGTCGGCGTCAGCCATGACGTGTTCGACCGCATTGCCGCGCTGGTTGCAGCGGGCGTGGATATCGTCTGCATCGACACGGCGCACGGTCACAGCGCCGGCGTGCTCCAGCAGATTGAGAAGATTCGCGTTGCTTTCCCGGGCGTGCAGCTCATCGCCGGCAACGTGGCGACCGCCGCGGCGACCCGTGCGCTGTTTGAAGCGGGCGCGGACTGCGTGAAGGTCGGCATCGGACCGGGATCGATCTGCACCACCCGCGTGGTCGCCGGTATCGGCGTGCCGCAGGTGACGGCGATCAGCGACTGCGCTGAGGAAGCCGAGAAGATGGGCAAGCGCATCATTGCCGACGGCGGCATCAAGTATTCCGGCGACGTTGTGAAGGCGATTGCGGCGGGCGGTTCTGCTGTCATGCTCGGCAGCCTGCTGGCGGGCACGGAAGAAGCTCCGGGTGCGCTGGAAATCTATCAGGGTCGTCAGTTCAAGGTCTATCGAGGCATGGGCTCCCTCGCGGCGATGGAGAAGGGCAGCAAGGATCGCTATTTCCAGGAAGACGCGAAGAAGCTCGTTCCGGAAGGCGTCGAAGGTCGTGTTGCCTACAAGGGCGCCCTCAGCGACACCATCTTCCAGCTGCTCGGCGGTCTCCGCGCGGGCATGGGCTACTGCGGCACGCCGACGATTGACTCCCTGCGCCATGATGCGGAGTTCATCCGCATCACGAACGCGGGTCTGGTCGAGAGCCATCCGCACGACATCAACATCACGAAGGAAGCCCCGAACTATACGCGCGGCGGCATGTAATCTTTCATCATTTTATCAAACCCGAACGACCGAAGAAGCCGTTCGGGTTTTTCTTTTAAAATGGCGGGGACAAAAGGC
>URJN01000074.1 GCA_900548125.1 uncultured Eubacteriales bacterium | reverse complement strand
ATGAGCCGTTCTAAGATGACTTATCTCGAGCATTGCCGCTATCGCAATGTGGACGGCATCTGCATCGTCTGCTGCCACTTCGACGAAAGCGAAGTTCTCCAGCTCGTCTCCAGTCCGATTCCGCTGGTCACCATCGACCACGTTTTCAACAACAGAGCCTGTATCCAATCCGAAAACAGGCAGGGGATTGAGGCACTCACCCGCTATGTGATTTCCAAGGGTCACAGGCGCATCGCCTTCATCCACGGCAGTCAGGACACGGTCAGCGACATCCGCCTGACCAGCTTCCTGCGGACGATGAGCGAAGCCGGTCTGAATGTTCCGGATGAATACCTCATCGAAAGCCCGTATCATGACCCCGCGGCAACTCGCGAAGCGACGGCCTGTCTGCTCGCCTCCCCCGTTCGCCCAACCTGCATCCTCATGCCGGATGACTACGCCGCGCTAGGCGGCATGGACGCCATTCGCGCCCGTGGACTGAAAATTCCAGAAGACATTTCCATCGCCGGTTTCGACGGCGTGGAGCTGCTGCAAATGTGCCAGCCCAAGCTCACCACCGTCGCACAGGATACCGCAAGAATCGGTCAGGAAGCCGCCCGCAAGCTCGTTCATCTCATCGAGCAGCCGCGAACGACCCTGCCGGAGATTATTTCGATTCCCTGCCGCCTGATTGAAGGCGAGACCGTCGCTTCCCTTTAATAATCGCTCATTCTCCCTCCTCGTGTAAGAGGGTGAACAATAAAAAGGAGGTCATTTCTTATGAAAAAGCGTTTGTCTAAGGTTGTCGCTCTGGCTCTTGCGATGGGTTCCATCGCTAGCGTGTCTCTCGCAGAGGGCAGTGTCCTGAACGTCTGGTGCTGGAATGACGAATTCCAGTCCCGCTTCAATGACTATTATCCTGAGGTGAAGGAAATCGCCGCGGATAAGTCCACCACCACCCTGAACGACGGAACGATTGTCAAGTGGACCATCAACCCGAACGAGAACAACAACTACCAGAACAAACTGGACGAAGCGCTGCTCGCGCAGGACTCCGCCGCTGAGGATGACAAGATCGACATCTTCCTGATTGAGGCTGACTACGCGCTCAAGTATGTTGACTCTCCGTATACGCTGGATGTTCGCGCCGATATCGGTCTGACGGACGACGAGCTTGCCGGTCAGTATAAGTACACGCAGGATATCGCGAGTGCCGACGGCGTCCTCAAGGGCGTAACGTGGCAGGCGACGCCGGGTCTGTTCGCCTATCGCCGCTCCATCGCCAAGGATGTTCTCGGCACGGACGATCCCGCCGAAGTGCAGACCTACCTGAGCGATTGGGATAAGTTCAACGAGGTCGCCGAGAAGGCAGCCGAAAAGGGCTACAAGATGCTCTCCGGCTATGACGACAGCTACCGCACCTTCTCCAACAACGTATCCGCTCCGTGGGTCGATGGCACGACCGTCAAGGTTGACCCGAACATCATGAAGTGGGTCGAACAGACCAAGGAATTCACCGATAAGGGCTACAACAACAAGTCCAGCCTGTGGAACGACGTCTGGGCTGCGGATCAGGGCCCGACCGGCAAGGTTTTTGGCTTCTTCTACTCCACTTGGGGCATCAACTTCACCCTGCTGGGCAACTCCCTCGCTACGCCGGTCGCTGAGGGCGGCAAGGAAGAAGTCGGCAACGGCATCTACGGTGACTACGCTGTCTGCGAAGGACCGCAGGCTTACTACTGGGGCGGCACCTGGATTTGCGCTGCTGCCGGCACTGACAACACCGCAACCATCAAGAACGTCATGGAAAAGCTGACCTGCGACAAGGACATCGACAAGCAGATTACCCTCGATACGCAGGATTACACCAACAACGTCGAAGCCATGAACGAAATCGCCAACAGCGACTATCAGTCCGCTTTCCTCGGCGGTCAGAACCACATCGCTCTGTTTGCCAAGTCTGCTGAAAAGATTGACATGAGCAACGCCGGTCCGTACGATCAGGGCTGCAACGAGGGCATTCAGGCTGCTTTCAAGGATTACTTTGACGGCGCCGTTGACATGAATGGTGCGAAGGCGAACTTCGAAAAGACCATCATGGAGAAGTATCCGGAACTGACCGAGGTTGTCTGGCCGGAATAATCGTAAACCCACATGAACAATGGGGCGGGCGTTCTGCCCGTCCCATTTTCCTATCATGAAAAAAGGAAAGGTGATTCGTATGCAAGCGCCCGCGAAAGAAACCAAGCGTCGCTCGGTCAGCTACGCAAAGTGGGGGTATATCTTCATCGCGCCGTTCTTCATTGTCTTTGCTCTCTTCCAGTTCATCCCGCTCGGCTCGACCATCTACTACAGCTTCTTCGAGTATTACCGCAGCGGTTTGAAGATTATCGGACCCACCTTCAAGGGCGTTGATAACTATATCAAGCTGCTGAGTCTCGATTTGCCCCGTTATCTGGGCAACACCATGCTGATGTGGATTATCGGCTTCGTGCCGCAGATTATCATTTCGCTGCTTCTGGCAGTGTGGTTTACGGATAACCGCCTGCGCATCCGCCTCCAGCCGTTCTTCAAGACCGTGATCTACATGCCTAACCTCATCATGGCGTCGGCTTTCGCCATGCTCTTCTTTGCCCTCTTCTCGGATAACGGCCCCGTCAACGCCGCGCTGGTGTCCGCGGGCATTCTTTCGGAACCGTTCCGTTTCCTCTCCAGCGTCGCAGGCACGCGCGGACTGGTCGGCTTGATGAACTTTCTGATGTGGTTCGGCAATACAACCATTCTGCTGATGGCTGCCGTCATGGGCATCGACCTGAGCCTCTTTGAAGCGGCAGAAATCGACGGCTGTACGCCGAAACAGACCTTCTGGAAGATTACCATGCCGCTTATCCGCCCCATTCTGGTCTATGTGCTGATTACCTCGCTCATCGGCGGATTGCAGATGTTCGACGTTCCGCAGATTCTGACCAACGGCAAGGGCAATCCGGATCGCTGTGCAACCACCATGATTATGTACCTGAATAACCACATGTACAGCAAGAACTACGGCATGGCAGGCGCGGTTTCGACCATCCTGTTCATCATCTGCGCGGTTCTCTGCGTCATCATCTACCGCACGTCCGATGACGGAGAAGGGAGGAAAAAGAAATGACTACGCAAGCCGTAAAGGATAAGGGTGCAGAACACAGCAAGCATGAGCTGATTGCCCGCCGCATCGTCAGCTATCTCGTCCTGACGATTCTCTGCTTCCTCTGCCTGTTCTTCTTCTATGTGCTGATTATCAACGCGACGCGCAACCATTACCAGATTCAGCGCGGCTTCTCCTTCCTGCCTGGCAAGTCCTTCATGACAAACCTGAACAACGTGCTGGCAGACGCCAATATTCCGATTCTTTCGGGCATTAAGAACAGCCTGTTCGTTTCTGCCCTTTCCGCCGCGCTCTCCATCTACTTCTCCGCGCTGACCGCATACGGCGTGCATGCGTATGACTTTAAGCTGAAGAAAATTGCGTCCGCCTTCATCATCCTCATCATGACCATGCCGACGCAGGTTTCCGCGCTGGGCTTCGTCCGCCTCATCACCGGCATGAAGCTCAATGATACGCTTATCCCGCTGTTCCTGCCGAGCATCGCCGCGCCGACGGTCTACTACTTCATGATTTCCTACATGAAGAGCAACCTGCCGATGGAAATCATCGAAGCGGCGCGCATCGACGGCTCCGGCGAGTATCACACGTTTAACTACATCGTCCTTCCGATTATGAAGCCCGCGCTTGCTGTTCAGGCCATCTTCACGTTCGTCGGCTCTTGGAACAACTACTTCGTTCCGGCTCTCGTGCTGACCAGCAGCAAGAAAAAGACCCTGCCGATTTTGATTGCCCAGCTCCGCAGCGCAGACTTCCTCAAGTTCGATATGGGTCAGGTGTATATGCTCATCGCAATCGCCATCATGCCGGTCATCGTCGTCTACCTTTTACTGAGCAAGTTCATCGTCGCGGGCGTTGCCTTGGGCGGCGTAAAGGGCTGACCGCGCAAGGTTATTTCGGGCACTGTCTCTGCGATTACACTTTTCCTCAAGACGGCAAAAGCGCTGAAAAACCGCTTTTATGCCGTCTTTTTATCTTTCCTTTTTTCTCCGTCTGCGTTATGATATTGAGTACAAAAAAGAATATGGAGGTTCACCGACATGAGCTTTCGCGAGGACTTCATCTGGGGCGCGGCAACCGCGTCCTACCAAATCGAGGGTGCTGCTTTTGAGGCTGGAAAGGGTGCTTCTGTCTGGGATACGTTCTCCCATTGGGACGGAAAGATCCTTCACGGCGATACCGGCGATATCGCCTGCGACCATTACCACCGCTTCCGCGACGATGTTAAGCTGATGGCACAGCTCGGCATCAAGAACTACCGTTTCTCCCTCTCGTGGCCGCGCCTTCTCCCCGACGGCACAGGCAGGGTCAACGAAGAAGGCGTCGCCTTCTACAACCAGCTCATCGATGCTCTGCTCGAAAACGGCATCCGCCCATTCGTCACGCTCTTTCATTGGGACTATCCTCAGGCTCTCCAAGACCGCGGCGCGTGGTCAAATCCGGACAGTCCTGTCTGGTTCGAGGAATATGCCGCGCTCTGCGCCCGCCGCTTTGGAGACCGCGTTAAGGATTTCATCACGTTCAATGAGCCTCAGTGCTTCATCGGCTTGGGCTATGGAACGGGTGCGCATGCTCCCGGCATGGTTCTGCCCGCCAGCATGACCATCCCCATGAGTCACCACGTGCTGAAGGCGCACGGGCTGGCTGTCCGCGCCCTGCGCACGCTCGTTCCGGACTGCCGCATCGGTTATGCTCCCTGCGGCGATGTGTGCATCCCTGTCGGCACGAATGAAGCTGACATCGAAGCCGCCAGAAAAGCCTATTTCTCCGTTCCAAACAGCGATTTCTGGGCGTTTAACGTCGCCTGGTGGAGCGACCCCGCCCTGCTCGGCAGCTATCCCGAGGACGGACTCGCCCACTTTGAACGCTTCCTCCCCCGCCGCTGGGAAAACGATCTGCCCCTCATCCATCAGCCGCTGGATTTCTATGCGCAGAACATCTACAACGGCCGTGTCATCCGCGCCGCGGACAACGCTCAGGGCTATGAGCAGCTGCCTGAGCCTGTCGGCGTTCCGAGAACCGCGATTGGCTGGTCGATTCATCCGGACGCGCTGTACTGGGGTCCCAAATTCCTCTATGAGCGTTACAAGACGCCCTTCATCATTTCCGAAAACGGCATGTCCGCGCATGACGCGGTTTCGCTCGACGGCAAGGTTCACGACCCGAACCGTCAGGACTACATGCACCGCTATCTGCTCGCCTATAAACGCGCGGCGGAAGACGGCGTCGATGCGCGCGGCTATTTTGCATGGTCGCTGATGGACAACTACGAATGGTCTTTCGGCTACACCGAGCGTTTCGGTCTGGTTTACGTCGATTACGCCACACAAAAGCGCACACCGAAGGATTCCGCGCTTTGGTACCGCTCTATCATGGAAAGCAACGGCGAAGCCCTGTAAGTCGGAAGCCGACAGCCTCGCCCGCAGAAAGAATGACAGTCAAAAGGCTTGCTGAGCAGAGAAGCTCAACAAGCCTTTTTTAACGTATAGAAAATTGCGTCAAATCTCCCGCGTGTGCAATGGCTTCAAGGAGTAAGAGACCATGGCGGAAGTGAGAGCGGGCTCAGTCCGCTTTTTCAGCCGCCGCAAAGGACTTTGCTCGGCAAATTCCCGTCACTCCAGCCCGACGACGCTGTCCACCGGAATCGCAAGCACAATGCCCTGCGCGTCGCTCTGCAAGCCGCACTTATCGCAAATCGCCTGCATGATCGCCAGCTTTTCTTCCTTGCGCGCCAGAATCAATACCGCTTCCTTTTCCTGCTGGATGCTGAATCCCCATTGCCGGAGCGTTTCCTCTGCGCCGATGCGGCGGCTGTGCAGAACCGTTCCGCCCGCCGCGCCCGCAGGTCTGGCGGCAGCCATAACGTCCTCGCTGTATCCCTGATTGACCAGCGCGACGATCATCTGATATTCGTTCTCCCGCATGTCGATCCTCCTCTTTTCCGGTTCACGATGCTGCTCCTCGCAGATATGCTCGACCATTTGCAGCATTCGCCGATTCGTGCCGCTCAGCGGTATCGTAAACGCGATGCCGCTTCCGGATGCGCCGAGCCGCAATTCGCGCCTGAGCTGCTTGAGCAGCTCGTCCGCGTTCGCTTTGGGCATCATCGACAGCAGCAGGCTCTTTTCCCCGCTGTCCAGCCCCAGCATATCCATCATTTCCCGCGAAGCCGTGCCGTGTGCATATGCCTGACACTGCATCGGCAGCTTTTCTCTTTCAAACAGCGCAAGTGCCTTTTCTCCGAGCTTCGGCGTTGTAATCAGCATCAGCATGCGGAATGACGCGCGCATTTTTTCGTTGCTCATACGCCCTCCTCAAACTCGATAATATCGTCCCGTCCGTCAAAGGCAGGTACAACGACCTTCTTCGCACGGCTCGTCTTGATTCTGTACATCACGCCCATAATCTGCACGGCAATCAGCGGCGTCAGCGCAACCAGCGCGACCACGCCGAACGCATCGCTCATCACATTGCCGCCCATCGTCTCGCATGCGCCGATGCTCAGCGGCAGCAGGAAGGTCGTCGTCATCGGGCCGCTCGCCACGCCGCCGGAGTCAAACGCGATACCGACAAAGATCGGCGGCACGATAAAGGACATCGTCAGTGCCAGCAGATAGCCCGGAATGAGAATATACTGGATGGGCAGACCCGTAACCACGCGCAGCATCGCCAAACCGACGCTGACCGCCACGCCGATGGACAGGCATCGGTTCATCGCCTTGGCAGATATCGCGCCGTTGGTCACGCCCTGAATCTGTCGGTTCAGAACCTGAATCGCCGGCTCAGCCTTGACGATAAAGAAACCGATGAGCATGCCAATCGGCACAAGCAGCCATTTGTGCGACCGCGCCAGCTCGCGTCCCAGCACCGTGCCGACCGGACCGAAGCCGACGTTCACGCCGCAAAGGAACAGCACCAGCCCGACATAGGTATACGCAAAGCCGACCAATATGCGCGTCCTCTGCCGCTTCTGATAGCGATGCGTCGCCAATTGGAAAATCACAAAGACCGCGACAATCGGCAGGATGGACATGGCGACCTCCAGAATGTAATGCGGAAGTCCGTGCATGAATTCCCGCGCAACGTCCTGTGTCGTAATGACCTGCGGAACCTCCGTCGCCGTATATACGGTGTTTTGCGGATTATAAAAGCATCCGAGCAGCGCAACCGCCAGAATCGGGCCGACGCTCGACAGCGCAACCAGACCGAAGCTGTCATTCGCCGCGTCCTTATCACCGCGAACCGCCGCCATGCCTACGCCCATCGCCATGATGAACGGCACCGTAATCGGTCCCGTCGTCACGCCGCCCGCGTCATAGGCAATGCTCAAAAAATCCTTAGGCACAAAGATTGAAATAATCGCCAGCAAGCCGTACAGAGCCAGCAGCAGTCTGGAAAGGCTGATGCGCTTGAGAATACGCAGAACAGCCAGAGCCAGAAACACGCCGACGCCGACCGCCACCGCGTAAATCAAAACCTTGTTTGGCACGGAAGGAACCTGCTGCGCCAGCACCTGAAGATCCGGCTCTGCAATCGTGATAATCACACCCATCAAAAACGCGATTCCCACGATGACCGGTATACGCTTGACGCGCTCCATTTCCACGCCTATGCCCTCGCCGAGAGGCGTCATGGCGATTTCCGCGCCAAGCTGGAATAAGCCCATGCCAAATACCAGCAGCACCGCGCCAACCGTAAACATGACCGATGTACCAACGTCCATCGGCACAAGTATGACACTGAGTGCCATCACAATCAGCGTGATGGGCAGAACCGCTGCCAGCGATTCAAGTATCTTCTCCTTGAGTTTGGGGTTCATCTCACCGCCGTCCTTTCCAAATGGGCGGCGTTGCCGCGCCCGATAATCTATTTATATCATTATATCGAATTCGCAAAGCATTTGTCAATCCGAAAGCACATTCAGTCAGTCCCGTTTTCCGTTAAGATCGTGTGAAGAATTCTGTATGCCTGACTTAAAAACCGAAATATGCAAAAACAGCTGTCAAGCCGAAGCCTGACAGCCGTTTTCGATTGAATTAAGCCTTGCCGTTGCAGCCCATGACGTTCACGATCTTGTGACGCACCATGTCGCGCAGAGCGATGCGCGCCGGCTTGAGGTACTGACGCGGGTCGAACTGATCCGGATGCTCCGCAAACTGCTTGCGGATAACGCCGGTCATCGCCAAACGCAGGTCGGAGTCCACGTTGATCTTGCAGACCGCCATGGACGCAGCCTGACGCAGCATCGCCTCCGGCACGCCCTGTGCGCCCGGAATGTTGCCGCCGTACTGGTTGATCATCTGCACATACTCCGGCATAACGGAGGATGCACCATGAAGCACAATCGGGAAGCCCGGCAGCTTCTTGGAAACTTCCTCCAGAATGTCAAAGCGCAGGTGCGGCTCGCCCTTGAACTTGAACGCGCCGTGGCTGGTGCCGATGGCAATCGCCAGAGAGTCAACGCCCGTCGCCTTCACAAACTCCTCAACCTCGTTGGGATCGGTGTAGAGCGCGTCGTCGTCGCCAACCTTCACGTCATCCTCGACGCCGGCCAGACGACCCAGCTCGCCCTCGACCACGACGCCGTGATCGTGTGCATACTCGACAACCTGACGGGTCAGCTTGATGTTCTCTTCGAACGGCAGGTGAGAGCCGTCGATCATAACGGAAGTAAATCCGCCGTCAATGCAAGCCTTGCAGGTCTCAAAATCGGGGCCGTGATCCAGATGCAGAACGATCGGCAGATCCACGCCGCTCTCCTGAGCGTCGAGCAGAGCCGCCTCAACCAGCTTCACCAGATACACATGCTTCGCATAGGCGCGCGCGCCCTTGGAAACCTGAAGAATCACCGGTGCCTTTTCCATCGTGGCAGCCTCGGTGATGCCCTGAATGATTTCCATGTTGTTGACGTTGAAAGCACCGATGGCGTAATGTCCTTCGTACGCTTTCTTAAACATCTCGGTAGAGGTAACAAGACCCATTGAGAATCACTCCTTCATCCATCAAGCACGGCTGAG
>URJN01000073.1 GCA_900548125.1 uncultured Eubacteriales bacterium | reverse complement strand
GCGCTGTCCTCTGCCTGCGGCAGACGCGCCCGCTTCGCGAACGCGCAAGCGCTCCTTGCGATTTCCGATTTCCGCCACGCTGAACCCCGCACAGCGGGCGCATGGCTGCAATCCCCAACCCCCAGCAGGAAACATCGTTCCCTGCACCCTCTCTCCGCTGCGCGGGGAAACACAAAACGAAACCGCTCAATCAAAAGTAATTGAGCGGTTCCATTTTTCAATTTGGAAAGATGATCTCACATAAAGAACTCTATATCATCAAATCCGCATCATCTGCGCATTTGTTTATTTTACATCGGCATCCGGCTGGCGTCCCATTCAGATACCGCGCCCGCGCTGCTCCAATCGCAGCTCGTCGCATAATTCGATACCGTCACGGTATATTCACTATCGCCCTGCACATAGACCGTGCCATCCTGACCGACCACGCGAACCGCGTTGCCTGCTTCATCCACAATCGTACCTTCATTAGCCAGATTGGTCACAACGCTGTCTCCCGTCACAATCCACTTGGAATCCGCATCAATCGTCAAGCTCGCCGTACCATCGCCGCCTTCTCCCGCATAGCTCTCATCATCGACAACCGCGCCAGTCAGCGTACTGCCTTGCATCATATAGAAGTCAAGTGTCGAAATGCTATTCCAGATTACATCGCCGTTCATCGTCTGGCGGATTGCCGTAAAGGTACAATCTGCGCCATTTGCGCCCGTCTGTCCCCAACCGCGCCGATTCGCATTACCCGTGCAGCGGAGGAAATATTCGCTGTCATCCGCAGAAATTTCAACATTCGAAAGCACAAACTCGCTCTCCGTATTCGTCGTGTAGAAAATACCGCCGTTTCCGGAAACCAGCGAGCCGCCGCTCATCTCAAAACGTCCTTCGCCGATTGCCGAATCTCCGGACATGCTCTGATAAAGGATGACCGTCCATGTATGATCGTTCTGCTCCAAATCCGACATATTGCCCGTCAAATCGCAGTCATACAGTCGAACAGAATTCAGTCCCTCAAGGCACAGTGCTTCCGAGCCGGTCGCCGCCAATGCCGCTTCATGAATCGTGATATCTGCCGTCACATACACCGCCGGAGAACCAACGCCGGAAGAAACATAGGTGCCTCCGTCCACGATCATCGTTCCGCTTCCACGGTCGGAACGAATCGCCGCCGAGGATTCGCCCTTCGTCGTAACGGTCAGATCCTTTGCATACAGCGTTCCGCCTCCGGCGACGTGAATACCGCCGGATGTATCCTGCGTCGTAGAAATGGTCGTATCGCTCACCATCGCCACGCCGTCGCCATACGCAAACACGCCTGCGCTGCCTTTCGCATCCGTGGTGATTGTGCTGTCGCTGACAGAAACCGTCCCTCCGGTCGTCAGCACAGCCGCGCCCACGCCATAAAAGCTGGACGTATCGCCTCCCGTGCTGTCCGCAGACGTGCGGTCGATCGTCGTGTTGGTGACGGTCGCCGTGCCATCCGTAACAAGCAGCGCGTTCTCATCCGCGCCGGTCGAGGTAAGCGTCGTGTCAGAAAGATCGGTATCCTCCGAAACAGTCGTCACGGCATCATAGCTTTCCGGCTGGCTGCTCTGCCCGCCGCCGGGACCGCCCATCATTCCGCCTCCTTCCGGCGGATTGCCCGGCTTCTGTCCATCCGGCATTTCAGGCGGTTGTTCGCCGCTCGGCATCGCGGGCGGTTCTTCGCTTCCACTCGGTTTTGCGGGCGGAGCCGCATTCTCCGCAAAAGCCATCGTGGTTGTCACAAGCATTGCGCATGCTAAAACCCATGCAATCGTCTTTTTCATGGTGGATTTCATCTCCTTTACTGGATGGGCATATTTTGCTGCCGCATTTTGGCAGAATTTTGAACCCATCGAAGCAAAGAAAGGCATATTCTGTAGCAGATTCACGGACAGGCACGACACATTCTTCGGTTGACCCGCATCCGATTTCGCGCCCATTCAAAAAGCCAAAAACGCAAAAAGCCCCCGCCTTTCGGCAGGAGCTTGTAATTTCGGGAAAGAAATTACTTGATTTCGACCTTCGCGCCAGCTTCTTCGAGCTTCTTCTTCATGGTCTCGGCTTCTTCCTTGGAAGCGCCTTCCTTCAGGGTCTTCGGAGCGCCTTCGACGATGTCCTTGGCTTCCTTCAGGCCCAGGCCCGGCACGACCTCACGGACGGCCTTGATGATGGCGACCTTCTTGGCAGCGTCAAAGCCAGCCAGAACGACGTCAAACTCGGTCTTCTCTTCAGCAGCGGCAGCCGGAGCGCCAGCAACGCCAGCAGCAGCAACCGGAGCAGCGGCGGAAACGCCGAACTTCTCTTCGAGGGCCTTAACAAGCTCAGAAGCCTGGATCAGGGTCAGGCTTTCGATAGCGGAAACGATCTCATTGATTTCCATGGTAATTTACCTCCATTATGATGATTTTGGGGTGGATAGTGATGCCGTCTGTCCGGCTGTCTTGCGGAGCTTACTGCTCGCCGGCTTCGGCCTTCTTGTCGGCAATCGCCTGGATGACGTAAGCCAGGGCAGTCGCCTGAGAATTCAGGCAGCCCATGATCTTGGCGATGAGCTGCTCGCGCGGCAGGATATCGGCAAGAGCCTTGACCTCTTCCACGCTCTGAACAGCGCCGTCCATGATGCCGGCCTTGATGGTCAGCGGGGACGTCTTCTTGTCCTTCTCAGCGGCGGTGATGAACTCCTTGACAAGCTTCGGAGCGGACACCGGATCGCCGTTGCTGAAGACGAAAGCGTTCGGTCCCTCGAGGATCGCGTCGTCGATCTTGATGCCCTTGTTCTCCAGAGCGCGCTTCACCAGCGTGTTCTTCAGAACGCAGTAATCAACGTTCGCCGCGCGGCACTTCGCACGCAGAGCGGTGACGGCATCCACGGTGAGCGCCTTATACTCGACGATCACGATGGACTCAGCCTTCTCGATCTTCTCCTCGATTTCGGAAACAACAACTTTCTTCGCTTCAAAATTCTTGGACATGTCATTTTCCTCCTTCCCGAAAGGTTTCGGAAAAGAAAAGCCCCTGCGCTTGGCGCAAGGGCAGAAAACCGTTTTCACGGAAAAATCGCACTCGCACCTCGGCTGGTACCTTTATACGCACGAATGCGTGACCAACTGTCTTAGGCACAGAACTTTTCAATTCACGGGTGCTATCATAACATATTTATCAAGCGTTGTCAACGGTTTTTCACGGAAATTTATAACCGACGACCTGAAAAATCACATCTTCCGTTTTCTTCTGCGACATATACGGCGCAAGCTCTTTTTCGGCTTTGAATGATCCGCCGCTCATCATGCTTTCGTTATCCTCCGTCCTCTCCTGCATGACGTCAAGGATATGCCCTTCCCTGTCGCTGACAATGACGCTCAGCGACACAAAGCCGCTCAGATCAAGCCCCTCTGCCGTTTCCAGATGCAGCTTTCCGTCCTCAATCCACGCCTTCGCATCCGTGACCGTTTTCAAATGCCCCCGCGTCTGCGAATCAATCCGCGCCTCCAGCCGCACCCGCAAGAGCTTTGCCTGCCGAATCTTTCCCGCGAATTCGCCTAAACCGGTCTGCTCCACCGTTTTCCATTCTGTCGTTCCGCGCTTTTCATTATATGTGCCCGCCTGAATTTCCTTGGTTCCCGCGAACAATACAACCCGCTCGTTCGGCTGGATTACGCGAACCGTGGAATAAAATGCGCCGCCAATCGCCGGGACATACCAGCGCGCAAATTCTTCTTTTTTCCCGTCGCAGGCAATCAGCCACGTTTCATCCAACACGATTTTGCTTTCCGACTCGTTTTCCACTTCGATAAAGACGGACCACTTCGCCCCCTCGTCATCCCACGGAATGACCGATTGGCGTACAATCTTGAGCATGTCCGGTTTCATCTGGATTTTTTCACAAGCCGCTTCTTCTTCACTTAAAATCGCTTTGGGCAAATACGCATTAAAGAGCGTTCCGCTCGCCTGTGCCGTCATGCCGAATCCGATGCACGCGCATAACATCCACACAAAAACCAGCTTTTTCATGCTCAGCCTCACTTTCCCGCCGTCAGCAGCCTGTACCCCGCCGCTTCAACCCGCGCATCCTCTTCCTGCTCCAGCGTCACCCAGCTGCCGATCCGCTTTTCAAAGATCCAGCTCTCGCCCGCCAGAATCTGTTCGCCTTCTTCCAGCGATGCGCTGAATCCGTCGAGCAGCATGCCCTGCGCGTCAAACGCCCACGCGCTGAGATAGCCATTCGCTTCTTCGCCGTCCGTGTCGTTTTCCGTCAGTGTCGCCACAAAATAGTGGTCGCGCAGCGCGGCGCTTGCTTCCTGTTTCTCTGCCGATTCCGTCTTGCAGACATCCAGCCACATTTCAAACCGTCCGGCATGGTCCATCGTGCCTTCTTCGATTTCCACGCTGAGCAGTGCCTTTTCTCCTGCGGGAATCACGGTGTTTCCGCGCACATCATACGCCGTTTCCAGCCGATTTCCCGCCGCGTCGAACCCGACGAAGTACATGCCGCCCGCCGTCAGCTCGCTGTCGGTCGCGTTTTCAACAAGCGCCAGCATCATATAAATGCCGCCCATATCATCGACATCCGCGTAGGTCTGTGCCAGCAAACGGAGCTTTCCGTCTTGCGTCACAATATTCTTTTCTTCTGCCTGCGCCAGCGTCAGCGTTTCCTTTTCCAGCGGGATGATTTCGCGCTCTGCGCCGTCCGGTGCTTCCCCGATTGCGCTGTTCTGCGGATTATCCTGCATTTCTTCCAATCTGCGCGTGTGGTCGTTTCCCGCCAGCCCCAGCACGTCGATTACGCCGCCCGGCATCAACGTGATGACCGCCAGAATCGCTGCCATCGCGCACGCCGTCGCCGCAAATTTTCCCATGCGCGGCATTCGCTTCTTTTCCGCTTTCTTCCGGAGCTGTCCGCGCACGGCGCGCAGGTTATCCGCATAATGGCTGTCTGCCGTTTTGCCACCGAGCGTCATCAAAAACGTTTCGCAGGCATCCACAAATGCCATGTCGATTTTCTCTGCCGGTTTGCTCAGTTCTCTTTCGATTTCGCCCTGAATCCGCTTCTCCGCTCGTTCTGCCGTCAGCTCTCCGGTTTCTATCTTTTGTTTGATGTCGTTCAACAACATCAGCATTTCCGCGGTTTCGTGCATGCGTTTTCCTCCTTTTTCGGTTTATCAATCCGCCTGCTCGTAGTCCTTCGCCATTTTCCTGACCTTTTTTCTGAGCCTTGTCAGCAAAACCCGAATCGCGCCGTTCGTCGCCTTTTCCTTTTGCGCGATTTCCTCAATCGGCGCGCCCTCAACATATCTTTCCTGAATCACGTTTTTCTCCCGTTCGCTCAACGCATTCAGAATATGCTCAAGAAATTCGCGGTCGCCAATCTGTTTGGGCAGCGCATCGACAGCTGTTGCCAACGCCGCGTCGGCAATCGGGTTTCCGTCGATTGCAACATGCCGCTTTTGCCGTCTTCTGTATGTATTCAGCTCCGTCATCAGCCGATAGCGGCATGTTTTGTACAGCCATGCCTCGATGTATTCGCAGTCCTTGAGCTTGTCGTATTCCTCAAACGCTCTTAGAAATGTTTTTTGGATGCTCTCATCCACCAAATCGCGGCACTCCGCCTGATAGTGAATGTAATAAAGGCACATGCGTTCCAGTTTCGGGGCATACTCCGCATAGATTTGTTCGATAAATTCTTCTCTCTCGTCCGCCATCGTGTACACCCACTCCGTTCCTTTTGCCTTCTATCCCTTATAGCGCATCACTCAGCCAAAAGTTACGGTGCATGGATTATAAATCTTCCATCCGATAAGCCCACGCCTTGCATACCGCATCCGTCCCGATTTTCAGCGTTGCGGCATCCTCAAGCTGTTTCCTCCAAACGATGCTGCTTCCCTGCGCGATGCCAAGATCGTCCGTGTCGTATGGGCTTTGCATCATCATATCCAGAATCTGCCCGTTCGCATCCGATACCGTCGCGGCGCAGATGACGCCGAACAGCGTCTTTTCCGTCGTATTGGTGAATTCCACACAGAGATAGTCGCCGTCCAGCCATGCGCGTACATCACCCAGCTGCTTCCATTTTTCATTAACTCTCGAAGCCGTCTCCACCGAAATCTGAATGGAATGGACCTTGCCGATCTCCTTGACAAAGTCGTACATCCATTCGCTGACAAGCATCGTTTCGCCCGGCTCGACGACGCTGGGCATATAGCTGACATAGTTTTCCTGATGCAGCGTATTTCCGTTCGCGCCAAGCACGGTCATCTGCACAGAACGAATCGGCAATCTTTCGCTGCCGGTGTTTTTCAGCACGGCATAGACATGCGCCTCCGCCGAGTAGTCGTTTTCCAGCAGAACGCCGCAGGCTTCCACCGTCAGCCGCTCATCCGCACAGGTGACCGTCACATTTTCCGGTATCTTTCCCGACGCAGTGTTGCTTACACCATCCATCATCTGCATCCAAAATGGCTTTAGAAAATCCAGCGTATCCGCCGATGCCGATGCGCCCCAGAGCAGCATCGCCGCCGCCAAAATCGTGATCATTTTTTTCATAGGTATCCCTCCCTCAAGCGATAGCAGCTTGATTTTTCATCGATTGGTCTATATACAAAACGAACCCCCGCAGGAAATTCATCCCACGAGGGTCGTCCTTGTTCAAATTAGAACTTGAGCGGGTTCACCTTGATGCCCGGGCCCATCGTAGAAGACAGGACGACGGAGCGGAGGTAGATGCCCTTCGCCGCAGCCGGCTTGGCGCGATTGATCGCGTTCATCAGCGTGCTGAGGTTAGCGGTGAGCTGCTCGGCAGTGAAAGACTTCTTGCCGATCGGGCAGTGGATGATCGCCTGCTTGTCCAGACGGTACTCAACCTTACCAGCCTTGATCTCGTTGATCGCCTTGGCGACATCCATGGTGACGGTGCCGCTCTTCGGGTTCGGCATGAGGCCTTTCGGACCGAGGACGCGGCCCAGACGGCCAACGACGCCCATCATGTTCGGGGTCGCGACGACAACGTCGAAGTCGAACCAGTTCTCGCCCTGAATCTTGGCGACCAGCTCTTCAGCGCCAACATAATCAGCGCCAGCATCTTCGGCAGCCTTCGCCTGCTCGCCCTTGGCGAACACGAGAACGCGAACCTTCTTGCCGGTGCCGTGCGGCAGCACGACAGCACCACGAACCTGCTGGTCCGCCTGACGCGGATCGACACCCAGACGCACAGAAATCTCCATGGTCTCGTCGAACTTGGTCTTCGCGGTCTGCAGAGCGAGCTTCACAGCCTCTTCCGGATCATACAGCTTGTTGCTTTCGATGAGCTTCGCGCTCTCAAGATACTTCTTGCCATGCTTCATAGTGTTGTTCCTCCTTGTGGTACAAACGGCTTAAAATCCTCCCACAGTTTCCGGTTCGCTGTTTTGCGAACCGCCTCGCGCGGAAATCCGCGCTTGACTCCGCCTTATAATCAGGCGTCGGCGACAGTGACGCCCATGGAGCGGGCGGTACCCTTGACCATGCTCATCGCAGTCTCAATGCTGGCTGCGTTGAGGTCGGGCATCTTCTTCTCAGCGATCTCGCGGACCTGAGCCTGCGTGAGCTGGCCGACCTTGGTCTTGTTGGGCTTGCCGCTGCCGGATTCCAGACCCAGAGCCTTCTTGATGAGCACCGGAACCGGCGGGGTCTTGGTGATGAAGGTGAAGGAACGGTCGGAATAAACGGTGATGACGACCGGGATGATCAGACCGACATCATTCTTGGTGCGCTCGTTGAACTCTTTGCAGAAGCCCGGGATGTTAACACCGTGCTGACCGAGCGCCGGGCCGATAGGCGGCGCAGGATTGGCCTTACCGGCCTGCACCTGCAGCTTGATCATGCCAGTTACTTTCTTAGCCATGGTAATAATCCTCCTCAATCTGTGGTCACGCGGAACAAATTGTTCCTCCCACGTCCGGCGCAGGCACTAACCCCCGCGTCGGGCTGATGCTCATTCAGAAAATGAGCCTTCTCAACAACCGGGAAAGCTCCCGGGGTTGTCTGTTGCTTTTCCGTTTTCAAGCGTTCCTGTTACAGACGCTCGACCTCGGAAATGTCATACTCCACCGTCGTCTTGCGGTTGAGGATTTCGATCGAAACCTTAACCTTATGCTCCTCGGCGTTGACCTCCTCGACCGTACCGATCGCGTTTTCGACGCTTCCGGTCTTGATTCGGACGTTGTCGCCCGGCTCAATGTCGATTCGAATCGTGCCCTGGCAGCTGGTCATCCGCTCATATTCCTCGTCCGTCAGCGGAATCGGCTCGCTTCCCGGACCCACGAAACCGGTGACGCCGCGTGTATTGCGCACGACATACCACGTTTCCGTCGTCTTGATCATCTTGACCAGAACATATCCGGGGAACAGCTTATGCTGAATGGTATGAGGCTTGCCATTGCGGATCTCGACGACCTCCTCCACCGGCACGGTGACTTCCTGAATCAGGTCGCCCATGCCGTTGTTTTCAACCGTCTTGACGAGATCGTTGGCGACTTTGTTTTCATAGCCCGAATAGGTATGTACGACATACCACAGGGCCTTCTCGTCCGTCATGTCAACCCTCCTGTGGTCAGGTCTTACAGCTCAATGAGCTTCTTGACCAGGAACGAGGAACCGGTATCCAGCAAACCGACGATAATCGCCAACGCCACGACAAACACGATGACGACGATAGAGTAATTGATGAGATCCTTCTTGGACGGCCACGCGACTTTCTTCAGTTCCGCCGACATATTCTTGAACGCACCGGAAATGCGGCCAGGAAGAGCGACGATCCAATTCTTCGCGCGGGTGAAGAAACCGGGTTTTTCGGTTTTCTTCGCGCCTTTGGTTTCAGACATCTCTTTCACATCCTTGTCCGTCTTGTTGCGTGAATTAGCGGGTTTCCTTATGAACCGTGTGCTTCTTGCAGAAACGGCAGTATTTGCTCATTTCGATACGGTCAGGATTATTGCGCTTATTCTTCATCGTGTTGTAATTGCGTTGCTTGCACTCCGTGCAGGCCAGCGTGATCTTCACGCGCACACCAGCAGCAGCCATACAAGACACCTCCTTCTCAAAAAGACAGACTTCTATCGCCTGTCCAAACATGCTTGCATATTGTACACCCGCGCCGAGAACTTCTCAACCGCATTATGC
>URJN01000072.1 GCA_900548125.1 uncultured Eubacteriales bacterium | reverse complement strand
TTTTTTATATAATAAGATTACAAGCAGACGAAAAACAAAGGATCCGATGCGTTCCACTAGAAGAAGGTGCCACATGATTAAACTGTTCATCATCGCCGATGACTTTACCGGTGCGCTGGATACCGGGGTTCAGTTGGCTGCTCAAGGTGCCAAGACCCGCGTCATCACAGATCCGGAAGCCGATTTTTCCAAAATCGGGAGTGAGGTCAGCGTGCTGGTGTTGGATGCCGAAACGCGACACCTCTGCGCTCAGGATGCATATGACATCGTTTTCCGTGCAGTGCGGCAGGCGGTTGATTGCGGCATTCCCTACATTTACAAAAAGACGGATTCTGCGCTTCGCGGAAACATCGGCGCGGAGCTGCGCGCGGTGCTTTGCGCCAGCGGCTATGAGCAGCTTCCCTTCCTGCCGGCATTCCCCCAGATGGGGCGTACCACATTGGGCGGCATACATTACATTTCCGGCACACCGGTTGCCGAGAGCGTTTTCGGACTGGATCCTTTCGAGCCGGTTCGCCATTCAAGCGTGGCTTCGCTCATCAGCGAGCAATGTGAGATTCCGGTAACGAGCTGTCCAGCGATAACAGAGTTCAGCACATTAAGCGACACCAATGGCGTTGTTGTTTATGACGCACAGACAGAAGAAGACCTTGCGATTGCCGGAAAGCGGTTGTTTGAGGCAGGTCGGCTGCATGTGATGGCGGGTTGTGCGGGGTTCGGCGCGATGTTGCCCGATTTGCTCAGCCTGAACACCCATAAAACGTGCCTGCCCAAGCTGGATGACCATCTGCTCGTGCTTTGCGGAAGCGTTAACCCGATTACGGTTCAGCAGGTCGCTCACGCGGAAAAGAATGGCTTTGCACACATCCGCATGACACCGGCACAAAAGCTGTCCCCCGGCTATTTTTCCACAGAAGAAGGGCTTGCGCTGATCACCAGCTGGGAAAAGATACTGGCGCAAAACACCTGCTGTATCATTGACGGCAACGATGAAGAGGATAATACCCCGACCGCCGATTACGCCAAGGCGCATGGAATGACGATTGACGATGTCCGCGTGAACATCTCCGGTGCTCTGGGGCAAATCATGATGCAGCTGTTTGAAAGCCCGTCCGTCGGAACGCTGCTCATCACCGGCGGCGACACGCTGCTGCAATGCATGAACAGCGTCGGCGTACATGAGATGGAGCCGATTGGTGAGCTTTTTGCGGGCGTCGTCCTTTCCCGCTTCACGCTTGGCGGACGCACACGCTTTGTAATTTCAAAATCCGGAGGCTTCGGCAGTAAAACCCTGCTGACCGACCTCGCTCGAATGATTCAAATATCGGAGGAGAAAGACGCATGATTGATTATCCCAAGCTGCCGGGGCTGACCCCGAACGGACGTATCTATGCCAACGAAGACATGGGCACGCTTGAAGCCTTCCTCCCCACGGGCGGTTATCCGACCGCTCACGCGCCTGCGCTGTTGGAGCTGCCGGACGGAACGCTGCTCTGCGCATGGTTCGGCGGCACCTACGAAGGAAGTGCAGACATCCGCATCATCTGTTCCCGCCTCGAAAAAGAAAGCGGCTGCTGGACGGAACCAGTGGATATCTCCGGCGACCCGAGCCGCAGCGAGCAGAATCCTTCCCTTTTCTATGGACCGGATCACGCTGTGTGGGCAATTTATACCGCACAGCTCGACCGTCAGGCAGGAAAGGACAACATGCAGTTCACCTCCCAGATTCGCTGCCAGAAAAGCACGGACAGCGGCAGGACTTGGGGCGAATACGAAACGCTGTTTGCCCGCGAGGGCAGCTTCTGCCGCCAGCCGATTCAGGTTTTGAGCAGCGGACGCTGGATTTTCTCCAACTGGCTGTGCAGCGATTCCGCAAACGGTCTTTCCGGCGACCCGACCGCCTTCCAGATTTCCGACGACCAGGGAAAAACCTG
The DNA here is from genome assembly GCA_900548125.1 of uncultured Eubacteriales bacterium. GTDB lineage: Bacteria > Bacillota > Clostridia > Christensenellales > Aristaeellaceae > Ventricola. The sequence continues at coordinate 7,241 of URJN01000072.1, read as the reverse complement.
GCGTCAGGTGGATATGCCGGGCAGCAACGGCCGCGTCCACGCCAATGTCGTTGAGCTGGAAAACGGGCATCTGGCGGCATTCATGCGCAGCCGAGAAGCTGATTTCATCTATCGCAGCGAGTCCTTCGACTGGGGTGACAGCTGGAGCAAGCCGGTTTCCACGCCGCTGCCTAACAACAATTCCTCCATCAGCGCTGTCAGGCTGCAAAGCGGGCGTATCGCGATTGCTTACAACCCGACCTGCACGCCCGATCCGGTTTCCGGAAAAGCCGCATGGCCCGGACTGCGCTGCCCCGTCGCCGTTGCGCTCTCCGAGGATGGCGGCATCACCTTCCCGATGATTCGCTGGATGGAGCGCGGCGAAGGCTTTATGGGCGAAGAAAACAAGACAAACAACCGTCAATACGAATATCCCTACCTGATGCAGAGCCGCGACGGCATGCTGCATCTCGCCTATGCCGCTTACACCCGCAAGGGCGTGAAATATATGCGTTTCAGCGAAGCAGACGTGATGGGCGAAAAGCGCGAGCGCGTCGGTCTGTATAACCCGACCGCGGCGCAGTCCCGATAATGCAGGAGGAAATTATGCTGACGAAATACAATCTGAAAACGCCGCATGCCGTATATGGCGGCGAAAACGCGATGGACAACATTACCGCTATCATCAAGGCGACAGGCGCAAAGAAGGTCGCCATGTTCACGGACAAGGGCATCGAGGGCTGCGGTCTGTTCGCTCTTCCGGAAGAAGCGGTAAAAGCCAGCGGCGTTGACTACTATGTGCTGGACGAGCTTCAGCCCGAACCGACATACATGGCTGTTCAGGCTCTGATTGATCAGTTCAAGGCAGACGGCGCGGATTTGATTGTGGCTTGCGGCGGCGGCAGCGTCATGGATGCAGCAAAGCTGGCGAGCGTTCTGGTCACGGATGAATACGGTGTCAAGGAGCTGCTCGACAATCCGGGCATGGCTAAAAAGTGTGTGCCGATCGTGCTGATTCCGACCACCGCCGGCACAGGTGCAGAGGTTACACCCAACGCCATCGTCGCCGTTCCGGAGAAGGAGCTGAAGGTCGGCATCGTCAACGAGAACATGATTGCGGATTACGTTATCCTCGACGCCCGCATGATTAAGCATCTGCCGATGGGCATCGCCGCGGCGACGGGCGTAGACGCGCTGGCGCACGCAATCGAATGCTTCACATCGAACAAGGCGAACCCGTTCTCCGACACCTTTGCCTTGGAAGCACTTGACCTGATTCTTGAAAACATTCTTCCCGCCTGCACGAACAGCGAAGCCATGGAAGCCAAGAACAAGATGCAGATTGCCGCGTTCTACGCGGGCATCGCCATCACCGCTTCCGGCACGACCGGCGTGCATGCTCTTTCCTACCCGCTGGGCGGAAAATACCACGTTCCCCACGGCATCTCCAACGCGGTGCTGCTCATTCCGGTGATGAAGTTCAATATGGGCTGCGAAACCTTCGCCAACCGCCTTGCGCTCGCTTATGACCGATGCGCGCATGACGGCAGCGCATGCCAGAGTGTCGCCGAGAAGGCGAATTGGATCATCGCCAAGATGGACGATATTGTAGCCAAGCTCCAGATTCCCGAGAGCTTCAAAGCCAAGTACACCATTCCGCAGCAGGATCTCGACGGTCTGGTTGCGGCAGGCATGCAGGTAACGCGCCTGTTGGTGAACAATATGCGCGAGATTACGCCGGATGACGCACGCGCCATCTACCAGACGATTATGTAAAGGAGATCACCCCTATGAAGCAGGTCGAAATCAAGGGCATTATTCCCCCGATTATCACTCCGTTCAACGAGGACGAAAGCATCAATGTAACGGAGCTTCGTGCGCAGGTCAACCGCCTGATCGCCGGCGGCGTACACGCGCTGTTCCCCTTCGGAACGAACGGCGAAGGCTACATTCTGAACGGCGAGGAAAAGAAACTCGTGCTGGAAACGGTCATCGAAGAAACCAACGGCCGCGTTCCGGTCTACGCGGGTACGGGTTGTATTTCCACCAGAGAAACCATTCAGCAGAGCAAGATGGCGAAGGATATGGGCGCAGATGTGCTTTCCATCATCACGCCGAGCTTTGCAGCCGCCAGCCAGAACGAGCTGTATGAGCATTACAAGGCGGTTGCCGAAGCGGTAGACCTGCCCATCGTGCTTTACAATATTCCGGCGCGCACGGGCAATGCGATTGCCCCTGCGACAGTCGGCAAGCTGGCGCAGATTGATAATATCGTCGGTGCTAAGGATTCCAGCGGCAACTTCACCAACATTCTGGGCTATATCGACGCGGGCAAGGCCAAACAGAACGGCTCCTTCTCCACCCTCTCCGGCAACGACCAGCTGATTATCTGGACGCTGCTGGCTGGCGGCACGGGCGGAATCGCAGGCTGCGCGAATATCTATCCTCACACCATGGCATCCATTTACGACCTGTTCATGGCAGGCAAAATCGAGGAAGCGAAGGAAGCAAACGCCTCCATCCAGTCCTTCCGCGCCTGCTTCAAATACGGCAACCCGAACACCATCGTCAAGACTGCTGTCCGCCTGCTGGGCTACAATGTCGGTCTGTGCCGCGCGCCGTTTAATCAGGTGCCGGAAGAAGGCATCGAAGCCATCAAGAAGGTACTCGCCGAGAATGCCGCTAAGGGCATGTGTTAAAAGAGAGGAAGCAGCAAGATGAACGAGAAGCCGATTATCGGAATTACCATGGGTGATCCCGCGTCCATCGGACCGGAAATCACCATCAAAGCCCTCATCAATCATCCGGATGTATACGACCGCTGCCGTCCGATTGTTATCGGCGATGCCTGCGTGATGGAAGCTGCCAAAACCTATGTCGGCATGCCGGATGTCAAAATCAACGCCGTTCAGAGCGTTGCGGACGCAAGGTTTGAAAAAGGCACCATCGACGTATACGACATGAAGCTGATAGATATCGACAAGCTCGAGCTCGGCAAGGTCTCTGTCATGGCAGGCAACGCCGCGTTTGAATACGTCAAAAAAGATATCGAGCTGGCGATGGCGAACGAGGTGGATGGCACCGTCACCAACGCACTGAACAAAGAAGCCATGAATAAGGCTGGGCATCACTTCGACGGTCACACCGAAATCTACGCCCATTACACCCACGCGGATAAATACTGCATGATGCTGGCGCACAAGGAGATGCGCGTCACCCATGTTTCCACCCACTGCTCACTGCGTCAGGCTTGCGAACGCTGCAAGAAGGAGCGCGTGCTGGACGTCATCCGCATGTCCCATCAGGCTTGCCTGGATCTGGGCATCGAAAACCCGCGCATTGCCGTGGCTGGTCTGAACCCGCACTGCGGTGAGGGCGGACTCTTCGGCGATGAGGAAATCAACGAGATTACGCCTGCCATCGAACAGGCTCAGGCGGAGGGCATCAACGTCGTCGGTCCCATCCCGCCGGATACCGTTCACTGCAAGCTGCGCGGCGGCTGGTACGACATTGTGGTTTGCATGTACCACGATCAGGGACATATCCCGCTCAAGCTCATCGGTTTCGTCTATAACCGCGAAAAGCAGCAATGGGATGCGGTCGAGGGCATCAACCTGACGCTGGGTCTGCCAATCGTCCGCGTATCCGTCGATCATGGTACTGCCTTCGATCAGGCAGGAACCGGCATGGCGAACGAGCTTTCCCTGCTCAACTCCATCGAATACGGTATTCGTCTCTCCATCGCCCGCAAAGCGAAGCTGGCAAAATAACCCCGTCTAAAAAGCCGCGAATGAATGGCTTTTAGAAAATATAAGGAGGAACTCAACATGAAGAAGCTTCTTACCCTCGTTCTCGCCGTTGCCATGCTGCTGACGGCCGCCTCCGCTCTGGCTGTGAACGCCGAGTTGCTGTTCGGTACGCAGGAAACCGGCACCGCCGGCTACACCTACGCAACCGCCATCATGAACGCGATTCAGACTGTTGACGGTCTGACCGTATCGCTGGTTTCCAACTCCTCCGGTAACGTTTCTTCTCCGTATCTCATTCAGGAAGGCGAAGCTGACCTGACCATGTCCAACTCCGCTCCGGCTCTGTGGGCTGCTACCACGGGCATTGAGTCCGCGAATGTTCCGCTCTGTCCGGATGTCCGCTGCATCGCCGGCGGTCTGGGCAACGACTTTGTGAACGTGATGTTCACCCAGAAGTTCGTCAATGCGACAGGCATCACCACCATCGAAGAGCTGGTTGAAAAGCAGCAGCCCGTCAAGATGGTCATCAAGAAGAACGGCTCCTTCGGCGAGCTGGCTGCAGAGCGCGTCTTTGGCGTGTTCGGTATCGACATCAACAACCCGCCCGCTTGGCTGACCGTTGAAAAGACCTCCGGCGGCGCCATCAAGGATGGACTCATCGACGACCTGTATGATCTGACCATCGACCACATCGGCGCGGGTCAGGCGAACACCACCGAGCTTTGCCTCACGCATGACATGTACGACGTGCAGCTCTCCGACGCAACGCTGGCCGCGCTCTGCGAACAGGGCTACGACTACGTGACCGTTCCCGCCGGCACTTGGAATAAGCAGGATGCCGACATCAAGACCGTTGGCTCTCAGCAGTGCATCATCGTTTCCGCAGACATGGACGAGGAAGTCGCTTACGCCATCACCAAGGCGATTTGCGAGAACAAGGACATCCTCGTTTCCGCTTCCGCTACTCTGAATTACTTCAATCCGGAGACCGCGGGTTCCAAGGCTCTCACCGGCTGTGAGCTGCATCCGGGTGCTGCGCGTTACTACGAGGAAATGGGCTACGCGCACGAGTAATCCGATTTTCGCAACCGAATAAAGCCACAACCCCTTACCGGGTTATCGCTTAAGCTTCGAGTGGGGCGCGGTCCGGTGGCCGTGCCCTCCTCTTTTTAAGCGATATAGTTTTCTAAACGGCTTAGGCGTTGCCCGATTGAAATTTGACGGAGTTCGGGCAAAGCCGTCACATTTCAATCGGGCAAAGACCCCCATCTTATCCTCCTGATTGTTATATCAAAAAAGTATTCTGCTGACAAAGCGGTTTCGCACCGAAAAGACGGTTTTAGATGCAGAATACACTCTCTAACCTCCTACGACTCCAAGATTCTGATGACAAGAAAGGATGAAAAAAAGCATGAGCAATAAGACACGCAAGGTGTTCACCATTCTCATTACGATTGCTTTCTTTATCTTCCAGATGTATCTCGCGCTGGTCAAGCAGCTGACCATCATGCTGCAAACACCTGTGCATATGTGCTTCGCTCTCTCCCTCGTTTTCCTGTATAATCCGGCCGATAAGACCTACCAGAAGAAACTGCGTAAGCGCAGCAAAGCAAACGGCGTTGAGCCGACTGAAGCCGAGATGAATAAGTTCGCATGGACGCGCTGGTTCGACCTCGTGTTCTTCGCGGCAATCCTCTATGTGCTTGGTTACACCGTTTCCAACGTAACCCGTCTGGCAAGCTATGACATGGCTGTCGCCAAGCCGCTGATGGTGGATTACATCGCGATGGTCTGCATCGTGGTGCTGCTGCTGGAAGCCGTGCGCCGCACGCTGGGCAACATCCTGTTCTTCTTCATCATCGCGTTCATCATCTTCTCCTGGGTTTCCCCATTCCTGCCGGCAGGCGTGTTCAGAACCGTCGCGACCGCCAAGAACAAGACCTTTGCCAAGATGTTCGAAAAGTTCACCGAAGGCATGACGATGGCGGAATACGGCGTATACGGCACGCCGCTGACGACCTCTTGTACTTCCCTGTTCTACTTCATCATCTTCGGTGCGTTCTTCTCTGAATGCGGCGGCGGCAAGCTGCTCATCGACGTGGGCATGAAGTTCTCCAACAAGTCCTCCGGCGGCCCGGCGAAGGCTGCGGTTATCTCCTCCGGTCTGATGGGCATGGTTTCCGGTTCTGCGGTTGCCAACGTAGCGACCACGGGCGTTATGACCATCCCGATGATGAAAAAAATCGGTTATGAACCGGAAGAAGCGGGCGCAATCGAGGCTGTCGCCTCCACCGGCGGTCAGATTATGCCCCCGATTATGGGCGTTGGCGCGTTCATCATGGCAGAAACGCTGGGCATGAACTATCTGCAAGTCGCTGCTGACGCTCTTATCCCCGCTCTTGCCTATTACTTCGGCGTATTCGTTCTGGTCAGCTTCCTGGCTAAAAAGCGCGCAGCGCGTGCGGGCGGCAGCGAGGACGCAAAGATTGAGGTCCGCGATCCGCTTCTCCCGCGCATGTACCTGCTGATTCCGGTCGTCGTATTGATTATCTGCATCCTGAACGGCAACTCCCTGATGCGTTCCGGCGTATACGGCATCGCGACCTGCCTGCTGTGCAACCTGCTCAGCTTCTTCATCGGCGGCGGCGAATCTTCCGGCAACACCTGGACGGATATCGTCGAAGGCAAAAAGAACGGCAGCTTTGCCGGTCTGAAGCAGATGTGGAAGTGCTGCATGGACGGCGCAAAGTCCGCTGCTGAAATCGCGATTCCGACTGCTGCCTGCGGCATCATCATCAACGTCATGACCCAGCAGACCTCTCTGGCGACGAACCTCGCAGGTGTCATTGCCAGCATCGGTCTTTCCAACCTCTTCGTCGCCATGCTGATTGCGATGATCGGCTGCATGCTTCTGGGCATGGCTCTGCCGACCGTTGCGGCTTACCTCGTCGGCGTGACTCTGTTTGTGCCGACCATGCAGCAGTTGGGCATCAGCCCGCTGGTAGCGAACATGTTCGTCTTTTACTACGGCATCATGGCTCAGATTACCCCGCCGGTCTGCGTGGCGTCCTACACAGCAGCAGGTATTGCAGATGCAGACGCAATGAAAACCGGTCTGCGCGGCATGCTCTTTGCGCTCGTCGGCTTCCTCGTTCCGTTTGTCTTTGTATATAATCCCGCCATTCTGCTTCAGGGCAGCGTGATGGAAATTGTGCTCGGCGCGGCGCAGCTGCTCGCCGGCACGTACTTCCTCGCCGTCACCGTCGCGGGCTTCTACAAGACAACCGCCAACGCAATCGAACGTGCGCTGACCTTCATCGCCGCCATGTGCCTGATTACGCCGGAAACCGTCACCTCTATCGTCGGTCTGATTCTCGGCGTGGTCGTACTGTTCCTCAACGTGGAAAGAGCGAAGAAGTCCGCTAAAACCGCTTGATTCTGACAGTGCTGATAGAGATAGAGCTGTCTGGATAAGCCCTAAAAGATTTTATGAAGAAGATGCGAGAAGGGGTT
>URJN01000071.1 GCA_900548125.1 uncultured Eubacteriales bacterium | reverse complement strand
GGAACGGATGGACGAAAAATCGTCTTTCCGATGACATGCAAACATCCGAAATCGGATATAAATTAAGTGAAAACTAGTATAATCCGATTTCGGATGTTTGTCAAGAAAAATCCGATCCCATGCAGGGAATACAAAAAAGCCATTTTCCTCATTTTGGGGAGAATGGCTTTCGTGCAATAGGAGAATCATCGAGAATTCACGGCTCTGCTGTTCGTGTCAAGCAGCCTGATATCAACAAGGTGAAATCTGTTTTCAGGAAATGCCGGGGATGACGCCTTTAACGCCTTTCCAAAAATCTTCCGGTTATGCTTTCGGGGCTTGCGGCAATCTCGTCCGGCGTGCCGCAGGCGACGATTTTTCCGCCTGCCGCGCCGCCGTCGGGACCCATGTCGATGATATAATCGGCACTTCGGATGACATCCAGATCATGCTCGATGACGATGACGGTTGCGCCGCTTTCGATGAGCGTTTCAAAGACGCGCAGAAGCGTCTGCACGTCCAGCGGATGCAAACCGATGGTCGGCTCATCAAAGACAAAGACGGAATCGCCCTGTGCACGCCCCATTTCGCTCGCCAGCTTCAAACGCTGTGCTTCGCCGCCGGAAAGACTGGGCGTTTCTTCGCCCAACGTCAGGTAGCCAAGCCCCAAATCCTGCAAAACCCGAAGACGCTGGCTCACCAGCTTCATGTCGGCGCAGGCATGAAGGGCTTCGCTGACATCCATATCCATCAATTCGGGCAGGGTGTAGGCGGTGCCTTGCTTGTTTTCGTAGCGGACGGCTTCTGCGTCGCGGCTGTAACGCGAGCCGCGGCACTGGGGGCAGGGAATATCCACATCCGGCAGGAACTGAACATCCAGACTGATTTCGCCCGTTCCGTCGCACATCGGGCAGCGCAGCTTGCCGGTGTTGTAGGAGAAATCGCCCGCCTTGTAGCCGAGCCGCTTGGCATCCGGCGTTCGGGCGAATATCTTGCGCAGTTCATCGTGGACATTGGCGTAGGTCGCAACGGTCGAGCGAACATTGATGCCGATGGGCGTCGCGTCGATGAGCTTGACCTGCGCGATGCCTTCCGCGTCCAGTGCGCGGACGTGGTCGGGCAGGGCACTGTGGCTTGCCTTCGCGGCGAGCGCAGGCACAAGGCTTTCCAAAACGAGCGTCGTTTTGCCCGAACCGGAAACACCCGTGACGACGGTCAGCCGCCCTTTGGGAATATCGACATCCAGCGGCTTGACGGTGTGGATGGCGCGGGTGGACAGATGGATGCGCCCGAGGGCAAACAGCTCGTCCCGGCTTGCGCGGCGGCGCATCGGCAGGCTTGCTTTTTCGGAGAAGAACGGCGCAATCTGGGAGGCGGGATTCTGCGCGATATCGGCAAGCGAACCCTGCGCGATGACGTATCCGCCGTTCGCGCCTGCCTGCGGACCCATTTCAATCATCCAATCCGCTTGGGAGAGAATCTGCGTGTCGTGGTCAACGAGAATGACGGAGTTTCCGTCGGCAATCAGGTCGCGCATGACGCCGATCAAGCCGACGATGTTTGCCGGATGCAAACCGATGGAAGGTTCATCCAGCACATAAAGCACGCCGGTCGTCCGGTTGCGGACGGCGCGGGCAAGCTGCATGCGCTGGCGTTCGCCGGTGGAGAGCGTGGAGGACGAGCGGTCGAGGGTCAGGTAGCCAAGCCCTAAATCCATCAGCCGAGCGGCGACATTTTGGAACGAATCGCAAATGCTTTTTGCCATCGGCTGCATTTCCTTTGGCAGGCTGTCCGGCACGCCTGCGACCCACTGCACCAAATCCACCAGCGTCATGCGGCAGGCTTCATCCAGCGATATGCCGCGCAGCTTTGGGGCGCGTGCCGCCGCGCTCAGGCGGCTGCCGCCGCAGTCCGGGCAGACATCCAGCCGGAGAAATTTCTCCACGCGCTTCATGCCCGTTTCATCCTTGACCTTGGAGAGCGCGTTTTCGACCGTTCGGACGGCACTGTAATAGGTGAAATCCAGTTCGCCTGCCTGATTGGAACCTTTGGGGTGATAAAAGATATGCTTCTTTTCCGCAGGTCCGTCGTAGACGATTTCCTTTTCCCGCTCTGTCAGATCGCGGAAGGGGACATCCGTGCGCACGCCCATTTCGCGGCAGACATCCGTCATCAGCGACCACATCAGCGAGTTCCACGGCGCGACTGCGCCCTCGTCGATGGTCAGCGACTCATCCGGAACCAGCGAAGCGCGGTCTACCGTGCGGACGACGCCCGTGCCATCGCAGGTTCGGCATGCGCCCTGACTGTTGAAAGCAAGCTCTTCGGCGGAGGGCGCATAGAAGTTCGCCCCGCATTCGGGACAGGTCAGCTTCTGACCGGCGGCGACGGCGAGCGTCGGCGCGACGGTATGCCCGTTCGGACAGCGATGGCTGGCAAGGCGGGAAAACATCAGGCGCAGGCTGTTCAGCAGCTCCGTGCCTGTACCGAACGTACTGCGGATGCCGGGCACGCCGGGACGCTGATGGAGGGCGAGGGCGGCGGGAACATAAAGCACTTCGTCTACGTCTGCCTTGGGTGCCTGGGTCATGCGGCGGCGCGTATAGGTGGAAAGCGCATCCAGATAACGGCGCGAGCCTTCGGCATAAAGTACGCCCAGCGCAAGGGACGATTTGCCCGAACCGGATACGCCTGCCACGGCGACAATCTTGCCCAGCGGGATATCCACGTCAATCCGCTTGAGATTATGAACCCGCGCACCGCGGATCTCGATATGGTCAATGTTGTTTTGCATGCAAACCTCCAAAAGAGACGGTGTTCTTCGGTCAATTCGCTTTGGAAACAGAAAATCCTTCAGACTGTAGACAAAAAGCTATTCTCCCCCGAAGGGGGGAGAATAGCCCTTTCCGCAAATGAAAGAATAGTTGAATTTCTTGATTTTGCTATTCAAGCCAAGTTTGCTTATGTCAACAAGCTGAATCCTTCCCGGCGAAGCAGGAAGGATTCAAAGCTCAGACGACAAGCTCCGCGCATGCGCCGACGACCAGCGTTTGCAGAGCGGGAAAGAAGCTCGAACCAATCTGGTCGATATGCAGAATGGCGAGATAGAGAATCTGGATGCAGGCAAGAACGGTTTCATCCGGCGCGGAGAAGTGAATCTGCGATTGATGGAGCATATCGAAAATGCCGTGCGCGGAGGAGAGATAGTGTATTTTGGCATCGGATTCGGGCATCAGCTTGACCAGATCGGACAGGTCTTCGCACAGAAAACGGCAGACGCCCAGTTGATGAATGGTTTCAAAGGCGGAGCAGACCATGGCGGCTGCCCGCTCTTGATCGCTTTGCCCGGCTGCGTTTTCCAGTGCCTTCTGTACGCAGGAGATGACCTGTGACTCCCATTCGGCGGCGATGGTCAAAAAGAGCTGCTCCTTGCTGTCGTAGAATTTATAGAACGATGATTTGGAAATGCCCGCGTCAGAGGTCAGCGTATCCAGCGATGTTTTTTTGACGCCGTCGGAAACGATGTGCTGACGTGCGCTTTCCAAAAGGCGGGCGCGTATGGCATCCCGCTGCTCGGGAGAAAAGGGCTGCGCCAAAGATAAGCACCTCCTTTGTCGTTAAATGAAATGGGCAAAACGACTTATTTGCCGAGGGTGACCGTTCCGTTCATGCCGGGCAGGAGCGTCTTTCCGATCGGCAGGGTGACGCGGACGTCGAAATAGGTCGCGTTCTGTTTCGCCGTGCCGATGGAGTAGATTTTTGTGACCGTGCCGGAGAAGGTTTCATCGCCGTAGGCATCCAGCGTATAGGTCAGCGTGTCGCCGACGCGGACGCTGTTGAGATCCAGCTCATCCAGCTCGACGCTCAGCTCCAGTGTGCCGAGGTCGGCAACCTCGCAGAGCAGCTGTCCGCGGTAGACCTGTGCGCCGGACATGGCTGCCAGCGTGCTGACGACGCCGTCCACGGGGGAAGCAATCGTGAGGGATGCGCCGCGCGCACTCTGCGCGTCGATGACTTCAAAGAGCAGGTCGCCGACTTCAACCTTGTCGCCCGCCTTGACATGCACGGCGGCGATGCGTCCAGAAGAAGCGTTGACCAGCACATCGTCATAGCGCGTGACCTTGCCGCGCCCGACCTCGCTGTCGCTGGGCATGCTGCTTTCGCGGAAGCAGCGGATGGTGTCGTTTACATCATAGTCGCCGGTCAGAATTTCGACGATGTAGCCGCTGCCGGAAACGCTGGTGACGATGCCGGTGCCCTTATCGCTGTTGCGCTTGAGATAGAGCGTTTCGCCGGCATGGATGTAGCGGTTGTCGGCGTCGTCATACGCCTGCTGGGTGGAAGCGGCGATATACAGCGCGTTTTTCGGCTCGATGACGGCGAGAGAGCCGTAGTGCGCCGCGACGCCGGAGGCGTCATCGCCGACGCCGGCAAAGACGGCGGAAACCGTTCCAGCCTGCGTCGCGTAAATCGGCGTGGTGTCCATGGTGAAGAGCGTTTCGTTCGCAGCAACGCTGTCGCCCTGACGGAGGTCGAAGGCGAGCAGCGTTCCGGCAAACGGCGCGGTAATCTTTTCGGTATTCGGGGCGACGATGGTCGCGTTGGCGGTGGCGGCGAAGGCGGCGGAAGCCGTCAGCGTGAGCGCCGCAAAAGCGGCGGCAAGAGAAATCAGCTTTTTCATGGAAAAAATCCTTTCTGTACAGCCCGACGAGAAGGGACGCCGGACTGCGGTTTGAATATGTGTTTTCATAGATTGATCGCGAGGCAATCAATCAGGAGTGGGAAATCCAAGAACCTCAGGTTCTTGACGGGGGGTGAATCGGTGCCCCAACGTGCCCTTGTTACTCCACCGACTTTAGGGCTTCGACCATGTCAATCTTGCGCACCTTGCGCACGAGCAGACGCTGAATCAGCTGGGAGAAGCAGAAGGTGATGACGCAAGCCAGAATGATGGAGGATAGCGCGGGCGCGCCCGGATAATAGCCGGATTCCGGCTCGCAGGAATGCAGGATGGCGTCAATCAGCATGATGCCGGGCAGGATGCCCATCAGCACACCGATGAGGGTGATGATGTTGTTTTCGCGGAGAATCAGCCTTCGGATCTCCTTTTGATGATAGCCCAGAACCTTGAGCGTCGCGTATTCGCGTGTGCGCTCGACGAAATTCATCAGCCCCATGTTGTAGCAGACGACGAATGCCAGAGCCAGCGCGATGCCGGTCAGCAGCGAAAAGACGGAGGACAGCGTATCGAGCATGCGCTTCATTTCATCGACCTGTTCGGCGGGGTACTCAATCTTATCCACCTCATCCATATCGGCGAGCAGCGTCAGGCAGTCTGCCGACGGATTCTTGAGCTGGAGGGCGGTCGGGATGAAATCGCCCTTGCGGAAGGATTCCCACGTCGTTTGGTCGAGATAGACGCCCTGCGAAACATTGTTCTGGACAATCTGACCGATGACGAGGCTGAGCGGTTCGTCATCGCCGGGCAGATACAGGCGGATGGTGTCGCCGATGCTCAGTTTGAGCGTCTTGGTCAGCTTATAGGTGACGGCGGCTGTTCCGGGCTGAATCTTCACGAAGGTTTCGTTTTCGCCCAGATGCTGCATCGTCTGGTCGTCCTCGAGAACGGTCAGGCTGACGGTGCGCGTGCCGGCATCAGCGCGGAGGGAGACGGATTTCTCCATGATGCACTCGATGTTTTCGGCATCCAGCCGGCGTTCGTAGCTTTCCGCCGTGCCGACCGTCCCCTTGAGCGAGGCGCGGACATCGTAATTGAGCGTTCGGGTGTAATAGTTGATGCTCATGGCGGTTACGGAGTCCTGCAAGCCGAACGACGTGATAATCAGCATCGTGCAGCAGAGCAGACCGACGAGGGACATGAACGTGCGCAGTTTGTTGCGCATCAGGTTGCGCACAACCATCTTGGTATTGAAGCTGAAGCGCGTCCAGAGGAACGGAATGCGCTCAAAGAGGATGCGCTTGCCGTCCTTCGGGGGCTTGGGGCGCAGGAGCGCGGCGGTGCATTCCTTCGCGGACTTCTGATAGGAGTAGAGCAGAATGCCGAGGCTCATCATGACGCACAAAGCGGTCATGACCCATGCGGGCTTGGAGATCGGCGGGGTGAGCTTATAAGGCATTTCATCCTGACTGAGCAGGGTGTCCCAGAGCAGGGTGGGCAGGGTAAAATGACCGATAATCGTGCCCAGCACCGCGCCGATGGCAGACGGCACGAGCGCATAAGACAGATAGTGATTGCGAATCTGTCGGGAGGAGAAGCCCAGCGCCTTGAGCGTACCCATCTGCATGCGCTGGTTGTCAATCATGCGCGAGAGGGTCGTCATGACAATCAGCGCGGCGACGGCATACGCCAGCACCGGAAAGATGAGCGTCATGTTTTCAAACATCTGCGCTTCGTTGTTGGCGCGTGCGGTGCTTGCGTGGGATCTTCTGTCCACGACGAGCGCATCCGGAACGGCTTCTTCAATCGCCGCCTGCACGGCTTCGCTGTCCGCATCATCATCGATGTTCGCGACAATCTGCGTCAGCGGGAGGGTCGGAATGGCGCAGGCGTTGACCAGCAGATAGCCATAGGCATCCGGATTGGCGACCAGACCATTGGATACGACGATGTACTCCGGACTGACGACAATGCCGCGGACGACGAAGTCATATTCCTGACCGGAGAGCTTGACGCCGATGCGGCTGCCCAGAGAGAGATTCTGCGCAACGGCGAAGCGTTCCTCAACCAGACAGCCGCGCTTGTCGTTCTCATCGAGCAGCTCACCCTCGCGCAGCAGCGGAATGTTGATATCCATCGCGCCGTCATACGCGGTGACGGACACGGTGATGTCGTCGGAGAGCGTCGTGTCCATATCGACCGTCGTGCGGGCGCGGACGCGGGTTACGCCGGAAACGGCGGCGACCTTGTCCAGCGCGGCGCGGTCGGCTGTGGGCAGGCTGATCCAGTAATCGGCGAGATTGTTTTCCTCGTAATAGGTGTTCAGCGTGGTGCGTGTCATGCGTGCTGTTCCATCCAGCGCGGAGAACGCAAATGTGCCCAGCGCACACAGCGCGATGATGGAAAGAAACTGCATCGCCGCTCGGCTCATATCCCGAAATAGTTTCTTTCTCAGCGTGTTGTTTACCATGCGATATCCTCCACGCGGGCGGGATGATCGCAGGTCTGCACCGATTCGATGCCGCCGTTTTTGACGTGAATGACGCGGTTGCCCAGCGGCGCAATCATCGCGTTATGCGTGATGATGACGACGGTTGCGTCATGCGTGCGGCAGACATCGGTCAGCAGAGAAAGCACCTGCACGCCGGTTTTGGAATCCAGCGCACCGGTCGGCTCGTCGCACAGAAGCAGAGCCGGATTTTTGCACAGCGCGCGGGCGATGGACACGCGCTGCTGCTCGCCGCCGGAGAGCTGGGCGGGAAAGTTGTTCATGCGGCTGCCCAGACCGACCTGCTCCATGACGGTCTTTGGGTCGAGCGCATTTTTGCAGACCTGACGCGCCAGCTCTACGTTTTCAAGGGCGGTCAGGTTGGGCATCAGGTTATAAAACTGAAAGACGAAGCCGACGTCCGTCCTGCGGTAATCTGTCAGCTGAGGACCGCGCAGACCGGTAATCTGCTTGCCGCCGACGGTGATGGTGCCGCTGGTCGCCTTATCCATGCCGCCCAAGAGGTTGAGCAGCGTGGTCTTGCCTGCGCCGGACGGACCGAGAACGACGCAGAATTCCCCCTTCTCGATGGAGAAATTCACGTCATCCAGCGCTTTAACGACCGTGTCGCCCGTCTGGTAATGCTTGCAGACGTGTTCAAAAGTGATATAGCCCACGGGAAAGCCTCCTTTTCCATGTGTAAAAACAAATATGCGATTTCGTTTTTATCATGCCTGAAAGAAAACGCCGACGCGCGGCGAACAGAAAACAGACAGCGTAAAAACAAAATCATGGATTCGTTTTTATTATAAAAGGACGGAAAATCTTTGTCAAGGGAGAAATGCGGTTGAATCCGTCTCAACGAACGCTCGATTGTTTTGCATCCTGTGCCGTGATAAGATAAAGGTGTTCCCGGGAAGAAGGACAAGAGGTGAAACAAGATGATGAATATGGGTGAAAAAATCCGCATGCACAGACTGCGCAGAAGCATGACGCAGGAGCGATTGTCGCAGAGCGTCGGCGTGACGGCGCAGGCGGTTTCCAAATGGGAAAGCGGACAGAGCTATCCGGATATCACGCTGCTGCCGGAACTGGCGGCGGTGCTGGGCGTGTCTATCGACGAGCTGTTTGAAAGCTCACAGGAGCAGCATCTTACGCGCATCGAAGCCATGCTGGAAAATGAGGTCATGCTCTCCCGAGAGGATTTCGATTACGCCATGAACCGTGCGCAGGAAATCGCACGGACGAAACATTATCGCGGACGCTGCCTGACGCTGATGAGCGAACTGAGCATGCAGCGTGCAAGGGGCTATATGAACATGGCGGCGGAATATGCCAAGCAGGCTTTGGCGGTAGAGCCGGAGAAGAAGGTGAATCACGCGCTGCTCGGCGACGCCATGCAGGGCTGTAAACGCGACTGGTGCTGCACGAATCACAGCGAACTGATTGATTATTACTTTGATTTTTTGCAGGCGCATCCGGAAGATACGCTCGGACGGATGTATCTGCTGGATAACCTCATCGACGACGGGCGGCTGGAGGAAGCGGAGCGTGAGCTTGCCGCGCTGAGGGCACGCCGCGGAGAGGGATTCTATGTGCCGATGTACGAGGGCATGATTGCGCAGAAGCGCGGAAAACCCGCGCAGGCGGAAGCCTGTTTCGATGCGATGACCAAGACCTACGCGGATGACTGGCGTGCATGGTTTGAGCGGGCGGACGAATATGCCAAACAGGGACGCGACCGCGAGGCAATTGAAGCCTATAAACGGGGTGACACGCTGCAGGAAAAGCCGCGCATGACGGATATTCAGGAGAGCATTGCCCAATGCTGTGAGCGGCAGAAGGACTGGGCGGGCGCGATTGCCGCATATGAGCAGATCATCACGATTTTACGCGAGGACTGGGCGTTGACGGAGGGCGAGACCGTCGCGGGGTACGAGCAGAATATTGCGAGAGTGAAGAGGAAAAGGGGAACGCTTGGGGCTTTGCCCCAAACCCCAGCAGGGAACGCGGTTCCCTGCACCCTTTCT